>CAZWED010000168.1:601-7167 GCA_964632645.1 uncultured Ferrimonas sp.
CCGGCACAAACCAGATGGCCATGGTGCTGGTGATCCTGGTGATTCTGGCCTGTGGTGGTGCCTGGTACTTCTTTATGCGCGACAGTCAGGCGCCGACGCCCACCGAGCCGGTTCCGGCTCTCCCTGCCCCGGAACCCACGCTGCCTGAGCAGCCCCTGCCCACCGAGCCGGTGCCGGAGCCCCAACCGCAGCCGGAGGTCGAGCCCGAGTTGCCACCGCAACCGGAAACCACACCGATGCCGGAGCCGGAACCCCTGCCGCCCCTGAACGACAGCGACGATTTTGCCAAGGAGCAGATCAACGCCATCAGCGACGGCATGCAGCTGGGCCGGGCCCTGGAGGACAACAACCTGATCCGACGCTTTGCGGTCTTTGTTGATAACCTGGCCGGTGGCGAAATCATGCGCCAGCAAGGGCCCTTCACCCCGCTGAACGAGAACTTCAAGGCGCTGGAGATGAACGGCAAGTTCTATCTGGATCCGGAAGGCTACCGCCGCTTCGACCAGTACGCCGAGTTCCTCTACAACCTGGATGAAACCAAGCTGCGCGATCACTTCCTGATGAGTGAGCCGCTGCTGGAAAGCGCCTTCCAGGAGCTGGGGTATGGCGCCGGACAGTTCCGCACGGCGATCGTCGAGGGGATTGATGAGCTGCTGGCGGCACCGGAATACGACACGCCGCTGGAGCTGGTCAGCCACAGCGTAAACTACCAGTTCGCCGACCCGGCACTGGAGGATCTGAGTGACGCACAGAAACTGATGATCCGCATGGGTCCGGACAACGCCCGCAAGGTGAAATCGGTGCTGCGCCGCTTTAAGGCGGCCCTTAACGAGTAAGCGTACCGTAAGAGAAAACCGGCCGGATATGGCCGGTTTTTTTATGCCGATGTGGCTGGGGGCAGCACCACAAACTGGCCCTCGAAGCGGGCCGCATGGCCGAGCGTTACCGTCAGCGCCAAACGGGCATTCCGACCCGTCCCGAGAGCCGACAGATCGAGCCCGGAGGCGGTACAGTGGCACTCAGGCGCCTCGACAACCGGCTTGCGGTAGTGGATCGCCCCCTGTGCCAGCACGATGTCGCCATCCAGATTGTGTTCCTGCAATGCCAGCCAGACGCGCCCCCAGCCCGTGAGCGTAGCGTGGCTGTAGATGCTGCCGGCGAACATGGTACCGTGGAGATTGCGGTTGGCCGCCAGATCGGCACAGGTCACCAGCGTCGTGCCGTCGTAAGAGAGGGCGCGGATCCCCATCTGGGCGGTGATCGGGATGGTTTGGTGCCACAGGCGGTTTAACTGCGCCAGCCGCGCTTGCAGAATCGTCGGGGTCATGCCGCCTCCTTGTTGAATGCGGGCAGGTTAGCGGATCTGGTCCGCAAAACTGGGCTGACCATTGGACATTCCCTCACCACTGGTGGCACGGTAACTTCACTCAGTTTCAAGGACGTTTCGTTTATGCATCAAGGCGCGGTATCCCGCCAGGAACTGCTGGTGTTCTCCCTGGCCCACAACCAACGGTTTGCCTTCTCCACCCTTAAGGTGCGGGAGATCGTTACGCTCAGCCAGTTTAACCGGCTCCCGGGCAGCCACCCGGCGGTGGCCGGCACCCTGACTCTGCGGGGAGAAACCCTCGCGGTGGTGGACCTGAACCGGGCCATTGGCCTCAAGGGTGAGCCGCCACAAAGTGTGGTGGTGTGCGAGATCCAGGGCGCCCGTTACGGCCTGCTGGTGGGCACCATTGAAGCGATCCAGAGCATGGACAGTGAAGCGATCACCACCCTGCCCCGCGGCCTCGGCCAGCGCGTGTTCAGCAGTGCGGTGTTTCGGGATGAACAGGATCGCCTGGTGCAGCTGCTGGATCTTGAACGCATCGTCGGTGAACTGCAAAGCCGCGATCCCGAGGTGCCGGAACTGGATGAGGCCAGCCTGGCCCGCATCCGTGCCCAGAAGATCCTGATCTGCGACGACTCACGCTTCGCCCGCAAGCAGATGGCCCGTGCCCTGGAAGCCCACCAGATCGACTACCTGAGCGCCCCCAACGGCAAGGCAGCGCTGACCATTCTGAAGCGGGAAGCGGACGCCGGTGCCCCGGTGCAGATCCTGGTGTCGGACATTGAAATGCCGGAACTGGACGGCTATCAGCTGGCGCTGTCCGTGAAGGCGGATGACCACCTCCGGCCGGCCTACGTGATTCTGCACAGTTCACTGAATCCGAGGATCTGCGAGCGCATCACCCAGGCGGCCGGCGCCAACGAGGGGCTGACCAAGTTCGATCCCCACGCCCTGCTGGCGGCCATCGGGCGCGGGGCCTCGGCCTGAATCAGGCCTTCAGTGAGAAGGTGACCGGGCCATCGTTGGTCAGGGACACCTTCATGTCCGCTCCGAACGCGCCGGTTTCCACCCGCATTCCCTGCTCGCGGCAGTAGGCGACAAACGCCTCGTACAGCCGCTCCGCCTCGCTGGGGTGAGCGGCACTGGAGAAGCTGGGACGCAACCCCTTCTCGGTGTCCGCCGCCAGGGTGAACTGGCTCACCACCAGCAGGCTGCCGCCCGCCTGCCGGACGTTCAGGTTCATCTTGCCCTCGTCGTCGGCAAAGATGCGGTACTTCATCACCTTGTCGGCCAGCTTGCGCAGGCGGGTCTCGTCGTCATCGCGCTCGACCCCCAGCAGCACCAACAGGCCCCCGTCGATGGCACCGATGGTCTCCCCGGCCACATCAACCCGGGCTTCACTGACACGTTGGATTAGGGCGATCATGACGACGGCACTCCTTCATTTCCCATAAAAAAACCGGGCCATCATCGCTGGCCCGGTTTCAAACTGCAAGACGCTTCAGCGGTCGAAACGCACCTCTTTGGCCACCGGGGTGGCCTGCGGGAACGCCTCCCTCAGAGCGCGGATGCCGGCGTCGGTCCAATCCATAAAGCGCGTCAGCTCTTCCAGGCTGATGGTGTCGACGAAGGTGGCCGCGCCGCGCACTTCCACCCCTCGCCCCTCATCGATCAGCACGAACTTGGCAAAGTCCATACCCTGGTTCAGCTGACCAACCAGCAGCAGCAATTCCGGGGTTTGTGCCAGGTCCGGATGCAGCACGTAGTATTTGGCGATCACGACGCGATCCAGGCCATCAGGCGTCAGCTTGGGCTGCATCATAAAGTGGCTGTTGTCGTACTCCACCATCAGGGCCTGCCCGCTGACCCGCTTAACCTGGTACTTCTGGTCACTGAGGGCGGTCACCAGAGCTTCGGTGGCCTGCTCATTGGTCATCCCGGCCATATCAATCAGGTTGCCCTGGTTGCCGAGACTGGTGCAGCCGCCCAGCAAAAAGGCGGAGAACATCAACACTGCGAATAGGGATCTCATGGTGACTCCTTGTCGTTCAGGTGAAAGTGTTCCGGTAATGCCGCAGTGATCTCCGCGCCCAGCAGAACAATGATCCAGGAGAGATACACCCACAGGAACAGAATGGGAATGGTAGCCAATGCCCCGTAAATTGCCTCATAAGAGGGGAACTGGGTGACATACCAGGCGAAGCCGCGCTTGCCCGCCTCAAACAGCAGGGCCGCCACAAAGGCCCCGATCACCGCATGGTGCAGGCGCACCCGGGTGTTGGGCACCAGCATGTAGAGCAGGGTAAAAGCACTGACCGAGAACAGGAAAGGCAGGCGTTCGATAAAGAACGCGTAGGCGCCGCTCAATCCGGTGTCGGAGAACAGTTTCATCGACACCAGGTAGGAGGTGACGGCGATGCTGGCCCCCATCAACATCGGCCCCATGGTCAGGATCATCCAGTACATGGAGAAGGAGTAGATGGCGCGGCGGCGGGTTTTGACCCGCCAGATGCGATTGAGCGCCTTATCAATGTTGCTGATCAGCAGCAGCGCCACCACCGCCAGAAACAGCACCCCGACCGCGGTCATTTTGGAGGCGTTGTCGACAAACTGGCTAAGATAGAGCTGTACCGTTTCTCCGGCGGTGGGCACAAAATTGTTGTAGACGAAGGATTCCAGGTCCGCCCGCAAGCCGGCGAACCCGGGGAAGGCGGAGAAGACCGACAGCACCACCGCCAACATGGGCACAAGCGACAGCAGCGACACATAAGCCAGATGACCCGCCGTCACCTGCAGGCCGTTTTCGCCCACCCGGCGCCAAAGATAGGGAAAGAAAGTGAGCAGGTCGCGCCAGCCCACTTCTGAGAGGCGGCTCAACCAATGCGCTAAACGGCTCATCCATACTTCCATTTCGAGGGGTATGGCGGCAGCATACAACATTGGACCAACATTTACTTATTGTTGTACTTCGCGTTATTCGGTTTGCCGAGGCGCTTTGAGGAGGGAACATGTCCCAACAAGGTTCGGCCGGAAATGTCCTGGCCGCCATCTGCAGTTTCTTTATCGCCGGGCTGGGCCAGCTGGTTCAGGGCCGTATCCTGGCGGCGTTTCTGTTCTTCGTGTTCGTCAACGGTTTTTATGTTGTGGCCTACGCCCTGATCGTCCCGTTTATCATCGCCATCCCGCTGCACATCTGGTGCATCGTGGACGCGGCCCGCTACCGCGGCTAAGGAGCTGATCGTGAGACTGTTACCGCTGATTTTTGTCCTCGCCCTGAGTGGCTGCCAAAGCGCGTACTACGCCGCGGCCGAGCAGGTGGGTTACCACAAGCGCGAAATCCTGGTGGACCGCGTCGAGGATGCCCAGGAAAGCCAGCAGGACGCGCAGGAGCAGTTCAGCTCCGCGCTGGAGCAGATGAAAACCCTGATCGACTTTGAGGGCGGCGATCTGGAAGCGGCTTACGACAAGGTGAAGGGCGAGTACGAAGACTCCGCCGAAGCCGCCGCCACGGTGAGCAGTCGCATCGACGCCGTTGCCGATGTCGCGGAAGCGATGTTCGACGAGTGGGAAGAGGAGCTGGGCCAGTACCAGTCCGCCAACCTGCGTCGGGACAGTGAAACCCAGCTGAGGGAAACCCGTCGCCGCTATGACGACATGCTGCGCGCCATGCGCCAGGCCGAGGATAAGATGGCGCCGGTGCTCAAGCGCCTGAAGGACAACGAGTTGTACCTGAAGCACAACCTCAATGCCCGGGCCATTGGCGCCGTCGGTCGCGAGTTTGGTGTGCTGGAACAGGAGGTGGACCGGGTGATTGCCGAGATGAACCGGGCCATCGCCGAGTCGGACCGGTTTATCCAGTCCCTCAATCCCTGAACAACACCGCATAAAAAAAGGTTCATCGCAGATCTCCGGGGAAAGCGGCTTTGATCTTCAAAAAGAAGTACTCGGTATCGCGATAGCCATAGGCCATCCGCTTAATCAATTTGATTTTGTTGTTCATCCCCTCCAGCCGACAGGTGTGGAGGGGATACAGTGCGGATGCCGTGATGCCAGACAGGTAAGGCTTAAGCTTCTGTGCGAACTGGATAAGCGGTTTCAGGCCACTTTCCCGTACCTGTTGCCACCAGAGTTGCCAGCGCTTAATGGCACTCGCCTCATCGCGGCAATACCACAGCGCTTTCAACTCCTCCTTAAGCAGGTACACCACCATCAGCGAACGGTTCGCGGCCAGTAACTCGTCCAGATAACTTCGCTCCCTATCGTTCATGTTTTCCTGATTTTTCAGCAGCACCCAGCGGCCCCGCTTCACATGACGGCGAGCGGGTTTGTCGCCTCTTAACTCGTTGGCGCAATCGACCCGAACCCGGTCAATCACTTCCCGCCCGTACTTCGCCACCACATGAAACAGGTCGTAGACCACCCGGGCGTTCGGGCAGTGCTCCTGCACTTCCAAATCAAAGGCGGTATTCATGTCCATCGCCACAGCTTCAATGCGGTGGCACTGCTGGCCGAGCTGCTCGAAGAACGGGCGTATCGCCGCCCGGCTGCGCCCTTCTGCCAACCACAAGACCTGATGGGTATCCGCATCAGCAATGACGGTGGCGTAGCGATGGCCTTTAAACAGGGCAAACTCGTCCATTACCAGGCGTCGGACTTGCGACCAGTCCGGCTCAACCACCTCGCGGTTTAACCGTCTTTTGTCCAACGTTTTGATGGTGTGCCAGTGCAGGCCGACCAGGCTGGCAACGTGCTTTACGGGCAGAATCTTAAGCAGGGATTCAACGAGACGGATAAGGCGCTCAGTCAGTCGGGAAAAGGGGCTGAGCCAGGTGATGTGTTCGGTGCGAATGCCGCACTGAGAGCAAACCAGTCGACGAACAGGAACCCTCAATGTCACCGCATGCTCAAACAGAGCGCGGTCAGTGACAGTGCGCAGATTGGTGTCGTGGATGTGGTGAGCTGCGAGGCCACATGGGCAAATGGGACGACGAGTGGGCACCAATTGGATGATGAGCGCGTCGTTGGATTGTTCAACATGGGAAGGGGTAAAGCCTTCCCAGAGTTCGACAGGAAGAGTAAGCTGCGACATCGAAAACGGCTGGTTGGTTACGGGGTTTGTTTGGCGACATCACCTTAACCTATCCGGCCGTTTTCGTATCTATCCCACGCTAATGTGCGATGAACCTTTTTTTATCGGTTCACTTCATCGTGCCGGCAGTACGGTGCTGCGCACTTCGCC
>CAZWED010000169.1:0-7124 GCA_964632645.1 uncultured Ferrimonas sp.
GGCGGAGCTGAAGGCCTACTCGCCCAAGCTGTTCGACAAGCCGCGCTGGCTGGTGCTGAACAAGCTGGACCTGGTGCCCGAAGAGGAGCGTCAGGAGCGCATTGACGCCATCGTCAGCGCGCTGGAGTGGGAAGGCGAGGTGTACACCATTGCCGCCATCAGCAAGCAGGGCACCGAGGTGCTGTGCAAGCAACTGATGCAACTGCTGGACACTCTGCCCCAGGAGGTCGAGGAAGCGCAGTCTGAGGAAGAGGTGGCGTTCAAATGGGAGCACTACCACGCCCAGCAGATGCGCGAAGCCGTGGTCGAAGAAGATGACGACGACTGGGACGACTGGGACGACGACGATTACGACGTCGAAGTGGTGTATCAGAAGTAACCGGCAATGCCGTACCATATGGGGACCTTAGGGTCCCCTTTTGACGAAATAAGAACCTCACCCCGAAATGGACGTTCACACCCAAAACGAGATCACCCGAGTGGCGGTGCGGGCCGCGCAACAGATGTTGGCGTGGGGCGCAGAGAGCGAACTGGTTGAAGACGTGGGCCAGCGCATGGGCCGGGCCTTTGGCGTCGACAGTGTGGAGCTTTCCATCTCTGCCAACGCCCTGGTGATGACCACCCTGTACCAGGGCCGCTGCGTAACCACCACCCGTCGCCTGCGGGAGCACGGCCTCAACATGCACATGGTGTGCGAGGTACAGCGCATCTGCGTGCAGGCGGAGAAGGGCATCGTTGACCTCACCCTTGCCGCCCGTCGGCTGAGCCGACTCACCCCCTGGACCTGGAACCGCTGGGCCGTGGTGGCCATCATAGGCCCCTCCTGTGCGGCCTTCGCCCATTTCTTTGGCGCCGACCTGATGGGCTGCCTGATCACCACCCTGGCGTCTTCCATCGGCATGGCCGTTCGTCAGTCCCTGGCACATCGCCACTACAACGTGCTGGTGAACTGGGCGGTGACCGCCTTTGTGACCACCCTGCTGACCCGCCTGGGCGGCCTGTTTGATTGGACCCAGACGCCGGAGATTGCCACCGCCGCCTGCGTCCTGATGCTGGTGCCCGGTTTCCCGATGATCAATGCGGTGGCTGACATGGTGAAGGGCCACTACAACGTGGGGATGGCACGCTGGGGGCAGGCCACGCTGATGACCATCTCCGCCGCCATTGGCATCACCCTGGCGATGCAACTGACCGGACTGGGATGGCTGTGATGGACCTGCTTAACCTGTTGTTCAATGCCCTGATTGCGGCGGTGCCTGCGGTGGGGTTCGCCATGGCCTTTAACGTGCCCGGGCGCTACCTGTGGCGCTGCGGCCTGGCCGGTGCCGTGGGGTTTGCGATTCGCGGAGGCCTGATGGCGTTTGGCGCACCAATCGAGTGGGCCACCTTTGTCGCTGCGGGGTCGGTGGGCTGGCTCACGGCCCACTGGGCCCGTCGCACCCTGGCGCCGATGCAGCTCTATGGGGTGGCCGCCATCATCCCGATGATCCCCGGCAGTTATGCCTTCAATACCGTGATTGGCCTGGTGGAGATGAGCGCGGTCGGTGCCAGCGAGCCGTTGATGGAGCAGGTGCTGGTCAACGGGATCAAAACCGTCTTTATTGTCGGCGCCCTGAGCGTCGGCCTGGCCCTGCCCGGGCTGCTGTATTACCGTAACCGCTCGATCATCTGAGCGTATCAACAAGGAGTCGAGCCGATGCGGATCGCGCTGATTGCCTGTATGGCCCGGGGACGGGTTATCGGCAAGGACAACCAGATGCCCTGGCACCTGCCAGCGGACCTCAAGCACTTTAAAGCCGTGACGCTGGGCAAGCCCGTGGTGATGGGGCGACGCACCTTTGAATCGATCGGCCGGCCGTTGCCGGGTCGCCACAACATTGTGATCACCCGGCAGGCGGGATACGCCCCTGAAGGGGTGACGGTGGTGTCCGGTATCGACGACGCGCTGAACGCCGTCGGCGACGTCGAGGAGGTGATGATCATCGGGGGCGGGGAGCTGTATTCCGCCATGCTGCCCCGGGCCGATCGCCTCTACCTCACCGACGTGGATCTGGATGTGGAGGGGGACACCCACTTCCCCGATTACGCCCCCTTAGGGTGGGATGAGGTTGAGCGAACCGTGTATCAGCCCGACGAAAAGAACCACTACACCCTCACTTTCCGCACCCTGGATCGGCAGCGCGGTTAAAGATATATCGTTATTTTTCCGCCTGTTATAAGCTGACCGTTAACGGACCGTTAGAAGTCTGTGACCGACGTTCTATTACAGGGAGTAAAATGATGCGCTTTACCGCTTTTGCGATGGCGGCCGGTTTGGCCGCCTGCAGTCTCACCTACAGCCCCGCGACCCAGGCCAACGTGGATCAACTGGTTGCCAGCGTGTGCGATTACGTGGCGGCCGACGACAAGAACCGGCTTCGCAAGAAACTGAAAGACGCCCGGGTCAAGCTGCGTGCCATCTACGACGGTGTCCGCTGCGACGGCAACAGCCTGCTGCGCACCGCCATGCTGAGCAACGCTCAGGACGTGGGGGTGTACCTGGCGAAGCAGATGCCTCGTGAGAGCCTTGCCGCTGCGGAAGGGGATGGTCAGACGCTGCTGCAGTGGGCCGCCAGTCAGGGGCTGGCGGACAGCGCCATTGCCGCGGAGATCAACGCGCGCGCCAACTGAGTGGTGACCCGTTAAAAAAGGCGGCCAATCGGCCGCCTTTTCTTATCCCTTCAGACTACACCTTGAACTCCCGCACCTGCAGTTGCAGCTCTTCGGCAAGCTGGGCCACCTGTTGGCTGGATGTGGCAGTCTGCACCGCGCCGGAGCTGGTCTCCTCGGCGATGCCGGCGATCTGTTCGAGGCGATTGGAGATGGTTTGCGCCACCTGATCCTGCTCCTGGGCCGCCTGGGCAATTTGGTTGCCGGCCGCATAGACCCGGTCCACCGCCTGGGCGATGGCATCCAGCATCTGGTTGGCTTCGGCGGTTTTCGCCACGCTCTCGCTGGCCTGCCGCTGGCCCCGCTCCATCACCGTCACGGCGTCCTTGGCCCCTTGCTGCACCGCTTCAATCATCTGCTGGATCTCGGTGGTGGAGTGCTGGGTCCGGGAGGCCAGTGAGCGTACTTCGTCGGCGACCACCGCGAAGCCCCGTCCCTGTTCTCCTGCCCGTGCGGCCTCAATGGCGGCGTTGAGCGCCAGCAGGTTGGTCTGCTCGGCGATCCCGCGGATCACGTCCAGGATCCCGCCGATCGCCGCGCTGTTCTCCTCCAGTTGGTGGATCACACCGCTGGCCCGTTCCACTTCGTCGGCCAACGCCTGAATGGTGGCGCCGTTGGCGTCCGAGATCGCTTTGACCTGCCGGGCTTCCTCATCCGCCAGCTTGATCTCCCCCAGGGCATCACTGGCCCCGGTCGCCACCTGGGTGGCGGACGCGGAAAGCTCGGTGGTGGCGCTGGCCACCTGGTCCACCTGGCTCTTCTGCTCCTGAATGCCGGAGGTGGTCTGGGCGGTGACGGCTGAGGTCTGTTCGGCGGCAGCGGCCAGCTGGTTGGCGCGGTCCACAATGGATTGGATCAGGCTGCGCAGGCTGTCGACAAGCCGGTTGGTGTTATTGACCAGCTGACCGAACTCGTCGTCCCGGTGGTAACTGAGGTTTTGGGTCAGATCGCCCCGGGCCAGCACCGCCAGGGCGTCGTTGACCTGGGCCAGCGGGCGGGTGATGGCACGGATGGTGATGGCGCCGATGGTGGAGGCCACCAGGATGGACAACACCATCACCAGCATGGTGCGGTTGCCGCTGCTCTCCAGCGCGCTCTGGGCCTCATCACCGGCGGTGTTACTGATGGCGATCACCTCGGCGTGGAGCTGGTCGATTTGCCCCTGAAGCTGGCTTTGCAGGCTGCGGGCCTGGGCCAGTGCCCGGCTGGCATCGGCCTGGGCGATCAGGCGATTCTTGCTCTGGTCGATCACCCCCTGGCCCTCTTCAAAGGCGCCGAGAATGGCCGCCAGGTTGGCGTCGATGTCCGCGCCCAGGTCCGCGTCGATGCGCGCACTGCCGTCTGGCCGGGTCCAGGCCAGGTTGCTTTGCAGATACTCCAGATTGCTGAGCAGGTAGCTCAGCTCCCCCTCGAGGGTATCAACCAGAGTCAGGTTCTCCGCCTTGGGCAGCTCCAGGGCGATGGAGATCAGGCCGATCAGGCTGGTTTCCAGGGTGTTGGCGTTGCCGGCCAGGGTGCGGTCGCCGGGGAGATCGGCGTACTCCAGCTCCATCACGTCCAGCAGCATGGAGCTGGTGTCATCAACCTGCTCCTCCAGCGTCGCCAGAGCGTCGGCCAGGTGCACTCGTTGGGTCATAGCCTGTTGCCGGGCGGTCAGCAGGACGTTGACCTGCTGCCAGTAACTGTCGTGCTGTTTGGCGATCGCGTTCAGGGGGGCGATGAGGTCGGCGTGGCCCGCCACCACGGTGAGCAGTTGGCTGCGGTTTTTCTGCCACTCCTGATGGAGTGCGTTGAGGGTCTGGCTCTGCTCGGAAAGCTGCTCGGGCGTGTCGCTGTAAAAGGCGTTAACCAGCGCCAGTTGCTGGGCGTTCAGCAGGCGCTCCAGGGCACCGGTGCCGTCTTTGGCTGGCAGAGAGAAGGATTTAAAGCTCTGGGTGTGGGTGCTGACGGTGCCGATGCTGAGCAGGGACATCCCCCCAAGCAACAGCAGCAGCAAGGTCACCAGCGTGAAGCCACCAATGATCCGCATGGCGACGGTAATCTTCATATCCCTCTCCCTGATTTATTGTTTTTGTTTCATTTTTTGCCCACATGTTATCAGTCCGATCGAAAAAACACAGGGGCCAATCTAAGGGATCGGCCGATCTGAGCAAAACTTGAGCGTATCGAGGGGGATTAGGCCAGAGCGGCCTGATAGTGGCGGGTGCCGTCTTCCAGGCACCAGAGCGTAAGGTGGTTGCCCCAGCAGCAGCCGGTGTCCAGCGCCAGGGCGTTGGGCAGCTTGGTCCGGCCCATCAGGGCCGCCCAGTGGCCAAACACCAGACGGTGGGTTTTCAGCAGGGTGTGGTTGGGGAACTTGAACCAGGGGATCAGGGTCCGTTCGTCGTCCGGCCCCAGTTTGCTGGCGAAATCCAGGCGTCCATCCGGGTGGAGGAATCGCATGCGGGTCAGCGCGTTGACCGTGTAGGTCTGACGATCCACCTCGTTGTCCAGATCCCGGTCGTCGTCGGGCTTTTCGCCGTACATCTGGCGGATGAAATCCAGGTAGTCGTCCCGCTGCAGGGTTTCCGACACTGCCCGGGAGCGGGCTCGCGCCGTCTCCAGATCCCAATGGGGCGGCAGGCCGGCGTGGCTGAGCAGCAGTTGATGTTCCGGCAGCTCATGCATCAGCGGCTGCTGGCGCAGCCAGCGGATCAGCTCCGGCAGGTCCGGGGCGGCCAGCAGCGGCTCCACCTTGTCCCGGGGTTTGTACTTCTTGAGGCCGGCGGCCACCGCAAGCAGGTGCAGATCGTGGTTGCCCAGCACCGTTTTGCCCGCCTCACCAAGATCCCGCATCAGGCGCAGTACCGACAGGGAGTCGGGGCCGCGGGCGATCAGGTCACCGCAGGCCCAGAGGGTATCGTTGGCGGGGTCGAAACGCACCGCGTCCAGCAGGTGGCGCAGCTCGTCGTAGCAACCCTGGATGTCACCGACAAAGTAGTTCGCCATCAGTGCAGGGTTCCCGGCACGGCAAGCTGAAAGCGGGGAATGGAGGCCTTAATCGGGCCACGGCTCCCCTCCAGGGTGTAGAAGCCGGTCATGCTGCCCAGCGGCGTCGGCAGCACCACAGAGCTGGTGTAGCGGAACAGCTGGCCCGGCTCCAGGGTGGGGGTTTCGCCCACCACGCCTTCGCCTTCAACCTCCATCTGCTCGCCATTGCCATCGGTGATCACCCACTTGCGGCGCTTCAATGTCAGTGTGTCTTCACTGACATTGGTGAGCGTCAGACTGTAGTGGAACAGGAAGCGTCCCTTGTCGGGATCGGACTGTTCCTCGATGTAGTGGGTCGAGACCTCGATGGCCAGTGGCGATTCAGGCTGCATTGCGCTCGCTAATGTAGTTGGCCATGGCGACAAACTGCGGCAGGCTGATCCGCTCCGGACGCAGGGTGGGGTCGATCCCCAACGCGGCAAATTCGTCGTCGTTGAGCTGGCCCTTGAAGTTGTTGCGCAGGGTTTTCCGGCGCATGGCAAAGGCGGTAGCCACCACCCGCTCAAGGATGGCGATCTCTTTGGCCGGATAGGGTTTCTCTACGTGCGGAACCAGACGCACCACGGCAGAGTCCACCTTCGGCGGCGGGGTGAAGCAGCCCGGCGGCACTTCCAGTACCGGAATGCACTTGCAGTAGTACTGGGCCATCACGCTCAGGCGACCGTAGTTCTTGTGGCCGGGGCCGGCACACAGACGCTCCACCACCTCTTTTTGCAGCATGAAGTGCATGGACTCCACACTGTCGACGGTTTCGAACAGGTGGAACATCAGCGGCGTGGAGATGTTGTAGGGCAGGTTGCCGAAGATCTTCATCCGCTTGCCCGGTTCCGCCAGCTGGTTGAAGTCGAACTTCAGGGCGTCCCCTTCGTGGATGGTCAGTTTGCGGCCCCAGCGGGGCTGGTTGCGCAGGCGCTCGGCCAGGTCGCGGTCCAGTTCCACTACGTTCAGATGTTCGACCTGGTCGGCAACCGGCTCAGTCAGCGCGCCGAGACCCGGACCGATCTCCACCATGATGTGGTCGTTGTCCGGGCGAATGGCGGCGACGATGCTATCGATCACCGAGATGTCGTGAAGAAAGTTTTGGCCGAAGCGTTTACGGGCGCGGTGGCCCAGATGCACATTGTTGCTCATGAATTCTGATGTGTTGCCAGCTCTATCGCTTTGCTAAGGGCGACCCGGAAGCTGCCGCATTCGGCCTGGCCGGTGCCGGCCAGTTCCAGGGCAGTGCCGTGATCGACGGAGGTGCGGATAAAGGGCAGGCCCAGAGTGATGTTCAGGGCACGCCCAAATCCCTTGTATTTTAGCACCGGCAGTCCCTGGTCATGGTACATGGCCAGCACTACGTCGGCCTGGTCCAGGTACTTGGGTTGGAACAGGGTATCGGC
>CAZWED010000170.1:0-7084 GCA_964632645.1 uncultured Ferrimonas sp.
CAACCGGATCAGGGGGCGTCAACTTCCCTTCAATACCATGAATGGCGCCGGCCAGAATGGCGGCGGTCACCAGATAGGGGTTGGCGTCTGCCCCGGCAACCCGATGTTCGATTCGGGTGTCGCTGGCCGGGCCGTTGGGAATGCGCAGTGCCACCGTACGGTTGTCGTAACCCCAGCAAGGGGTGATGGGAACGAACATGTCCGGCTGCATGCGGCGGTAGCTGTTGGCGTGGGGCGCAAACACCAGCTGGCTGGAGGGCATCATCTCCAGCAGACCGGCCACGGCCTGCTTCAGCAGGGTGTCGTCCTCGGCAAACCGGTTCTTGCCCTGGGCGTCCAGCAGGCTGAGGTGGATGTGCATGCCGGAGCCGCACTGATCCTGATGGGGCTTGGCCATAAAGGTGGCCCGATGCCCGTGCTTACTGGCGACCGCCTTAATCACCCGCTTCAACAACATCGCCTGATCACAGGCGGTCACCGCATCGGGCAGGTGATTCAGATTGATTTCAAACTGCCCCGGGGCGTATTCCGCCACGGCATTACTGGCGGGGATCTGCTGAATGCGGCAGATGGCGTTCACTTCATCCAGGAACTCGCCGTACTGGTCGAGATCGTCCACGGAGTAACACTGGGTGGCGGTCACACGATGTTCACCGTCCGGGCTCATCGGCACCTGGGCCATGCCATCCTGGTCGTGCTGAGGATCAACCAGGTAAAACTCCAGCTCGACCGCGACGCAGGCGGTAAACCCCAGTTCGGCCAGACGGGCGACCTGGTCGGCCAGCACGTTTCTTGGTTCGGCGGGGAAGGGATTGCCGTCGTCATCCAGCATGGTGATGAGGGCCTGGGCCATCGGTTTGGCGTGCCAGGGAGCCGGTGCCAGCGTATGAGTCAACAGGGCACAACGACGGTCCGCATCGCCGGTGGAGAACCCCAGTCCGGTGCTCTCCGATGTCTCGCCGGTGATGTCTAAACCGAACACTGAGGCGGGCAGGCAAACGCCGTCCTTGACCACCTTGGCCAGCTGTTCCGGCTGCATGCGTTTACCGCGGAAAACGCCGTTGATGTCCGGCAGAAGAAGGTCAATCGACGCCAGATCGGGGTGTGCTTCGATAAATTGTGCTGGGGTAACCCCAGATCCCTGGGTTGTAACCAGGTTCAGATGTTTAACCATACAGTACGGATCCTTCCTGGATTTGCTCTTAGATGGTGTTCGAAAAGTAGACCACGGCGTTTAGTAATATGCAACACAATGGTGATTGTGGCCACGAAAAACCCACTTTTACGCTCGGGCGTTAAAATTTAATAAACGCCGCAAGGTTGACAACAAATGGGACGCATGCAAAGTTGAGCAAACGTTGATCATCCGTTGATCAGCGGTTTCATTTAATAAAATAAACAATCAGCGAACAGAAAAGGGAGCCCGGGCCGCACCGGGACTGAGGTGAGTATGGAAAGGATCCGCGCCTGGATGGGCGAGAACAGGATCACCGAGGTGGAGTGTCTTATCCCCGACTTCACAGGCAACGCTCGTGGGAAGATCCTCCCCGCTGAAAAATTCTTGAGAGATCGGGGGATGCGCCTCCCCGAGAACATCTTTATTCAGACCGTTACCGGCGACTGGCCGGACGATGACGAGATGGTGGATCCCATCGAGCGGGACATGGTCCTGGTGCCTGACGCCAAGACGCTGCGGTTTGTCCCCTGGGCGGCAGAACCCACCGGCCAGGTGATCCACGATTGCTATAACCCCGACGGCTCGCTGGTGGACATTGCGCCTCGCAGCGTGCTGCGCAAGGTGCTTGACCTCTATAAAGCCCAGGGCTGGACGCCGGTGGTCGCACCGGAGCTGGAGTTCTTCCTGGTGCAGAAAAACGTCGACTGGGATTACCCCCTTGAGCCGCCCATTGGCCGCAATGGCCGGCCGGAAACCGCACGACAGTCCTTCTCTATTGATGCCGTCAACGAGTTCGACCCCATCTTTGAAGAGATGTACGACTTCTGCGAAGCCCAGGGCCTGGAAGTGGACACCCTGGTGCATGAGCAGGGTGCGGCCCAGATGGAGCTGAACTTCCTGCACGGCGACGCGATGGATCTGGCGGACCAGGTGTTCCTGTTTAAGCGCACCATGCGGGAAGCGGCGCTGCGCCACGATGTGTACGCCACCTTTATGGCCAAGCCCATGGAGGAGGAGCCGGGCAGCTCCATGCACATCCACCAGAGTGTGCTGGATCGCGACGGCAACAACATCTTTGCCGGCCAGAACGGCGGATTCAGCACCGCCTTCCACCGCTACATCGGCGGCATCCAGAAACACACCAAGGCGGCGCTGGCGTTCCAGGCCCCCAACGTGAACTCCTACCGGCGCCTGGCGTTCGGCGACAGCGCACCCACCTCGATTCACTGGGGCGTGGACAACCGGACGGTGGGCCTGCGGGTGCCGCATTGTGACGCCGCCAATACCCGGGTTGAAAACCGGTTTGCGGGGGCGGACGCCAACCCCTATCTGGCGATGGCCGTCACCCTGGCGTGCGGCTACATCGGCATGATGAAAGGGTACGAATGCACCGATCCCCTGACCACCTCCGCCTACGATCAGCCGTTCAGTCTGACCCGCACGCTGGAGGAGAGCCTTCAGGCCCTGGAGCAGGACAAGGATCTGGCTGAGGTACTCGGTACGCGTTTTGTTGAGGCCTTCGTGGCGGTAAAACGCAAGGAGTATGAGACCTACTCCAAGGTGATCAGCTCCTGGGAGCGGGAGTTCCTCCTGCTCAACGTCTAAGCGTCAGCGATGAATAAGGATAAGGCTATGACTCAGAATCTCAGCCAGCAGACTCAGGCCTGGCAACAGCTGGATGCGGCGCATCACCTGCATCCCTTTACCGACAACGGCGCCCTGAACGCCAAAGGCAGTCGGGTGATCAGCCACGCCGATGGCGTGTACGTCTACAGCCCGGAGGGCGACGCCATCCTCGACGGCATGGCGGGCCTGTGGTGTGTGAACATGGGCTACGGCCGCCAGGAGCTGGTGGACGCGGCCACCGAGCAGATGAAAACGCTGCCCTACTACAACCTGTTCTTCCAGTGCACCCACCCGCCGGCCACCGAGCTGGCGGCCCGGTTGACCTCACTGCTGCCGGAGCACCTGAACCACGTGTTCTTTACCGGCTCCGGTTCCGAGTGCAACGACACCGTGGTGCGCATGGTGCGCCACTATTGGGCGTCCCAGGGGCAGCCCAGCCGTAAGGCGATCATCAGCCGCCACAACGCCTACCACGGTTCCACCATGGCCGGTGCCAGCCTGGGCGGGATGAAGCCGATGCACGCCCAGGGCGGCCTGCCGATCCCGGACATCTACCACATCGACCAGCCCTACCACTTTGGTGAAGGGCAGGGCATGGATTTGAACGAGTTTGGCCTGGAGCGCGCGCGCCAGCTGGAAGCCAAGATCCTCGAACTGGGCCCGGAAAACGTCGCGGCCTTTATTGGCGAGCCCGTGCAGGGCGCCGGTGGCGTGATCATCCCGCCGGACAGCTACTGGCCCGAGATCCAGCGCATCTGTCGCGAGTACGACATCCTGCTGATCAGCGATGAAGTGATCTGTGGCTTCGGCCGACTGGGTCACTGGCTGGGCTGCGAACACTTCGGTGTGAAGCCTGATCTGGTGTGCATGGCCAAAGGCATCACCTCCGGTTATGTCCCCCTTGGCGCTGTCGCGGTCGGTGATCGTGTTGCAAAAGGGTTGCTTGAAAACGGTGGTGAGTTTAATCATGGGTTTACTTATTCCGGTCATCCGGTGGCGTGCGCCGTGGCAAGCGCCAACCTGGCACTGATGGAGCAGGAGCAGATCCTGGAGCGGATTCAAACCCGCACCAGTCCCTACCTGCAGAAGCGCTGGGCGGAACTGGCCGATCACCCGCTGGTGGGGCAGGCCCGTGGTTTGGGCATGGTGGCCGCGCTGGAGCTGGTGGCGAATAAGGAAACCGGTGAACGTTTCGATAGCAAGGTGGGCGCGGGAACCGTCTGCCGCGATAACTGCATCGAAAGTGGCCTGGTGATGCGGGCGGTGGGAGACACCATGATCATCTCCCCGCCGCTGGTGATCACCGAGGCTGAGATTGACGAGCTCGTTGCTCGGGCAAGGCGCAGTCTCGACCTGACCTGGCAGAAGCTGGCGGGTTGAGCCTTGTGGAAGTTTGACCACAACTAGGAGAGAAACAATGAACCACACCCTGCGCCTGCTGGCCAGTGCAACCGTTGCGGCAACCGTCAGTGCGTCTGTCGCCGCGGCGGACACCAAACTGCATGTTTACAACTGGTCTGATTACATTGCAGAAGACACCATCGCCAACTTCGAGAAAGAGACCGGCATTGAGGTGGTGTACGACGTATTCGATTCCAACGAGGTACTCGAAGCCAAATTGCTGACCGGCAACAGCGGCTTTGATCTGGTGGTCCCCTCCAGCGACTTCCTGGGTCGTCAGGCGCAGGCGGGGGCGTTCCAGCCTCTGGACCGGAGCAAGTTGTCCAACTACGGCAACCTGGATCCCAAGCTGATGAAGATCCTGGAAGACAAGGATCCCGGCAACAAGTACGCGGTGCCCTACCTGTGGGGAACCACGGGCCTGGGTTACAACGTCGACGCGCTGGCCAAAATCTTCGGTGAAGATTTCGAAATCAACAGCTGGGACCTGGTGTTTAAGCCGGAGATGATCTCCAAGATCGATTGTGGTGTGGCGTTCCTGAACGCCCCGTCCGAGATCATTCCTGCCGCGATGCACTACCTGGGACTGGATCCGAACTCCACCAATCCGAAGGATGTGGAGCCGGCGGAAGAGCTGCTGCTGAAGGTGCGTCCTTACATCACCTACTTCCACTCCTCCCAGTTCATCAACGATCTGGCCAACGGCGACATCTGTCTTGCTGTGGGCTGGTCCGGTGACATCCTGCAGGCGGCGGACCGTGCCGACGAAGCCGACAACGGCATCACCGTTGAGTACGTGATCCCGCAAGAGGGCACCCTGGTGTGGTTCGATCTGATGGCGATTCCCCGCGATGCCCGCAACGTGGACGCCGCGCATCAGTTCATCAACTACCTGATGCGTCCGGACGTGATGGCCGAGATCTCCAACTACGTCTGGTACGCCAACGCCATCCCTTCCTCCAAGGAAGCGATCGACGAAGAGGTGACCGGTCACCCGGGTATCTATCCGCCGGAAGAGGTTCAGGCCAAACTGTGGGGCGCCAAAATCACCCCGCCGAAGATGAACCGGGCCTTGACATCTTCCTGGAACCGCATCAAAAAGGGTTTGTAACTCTCTGATGCGAAAAGAATGTTAGTACGAGAAGTGTAGTAGGGCAGCGGGTCGACGTTTTGGACCTGGGGGGGTTTAGTCTTCCCCGCTGCCCGCCTTTCTTACTGGGACCCCCAAGGTCCCGGGCCGGAGACCCTGTTGCGGTCGGATCGTCAGATCCGTCAGGGCCCTGGTCCTCCCCTCCGCATAACAATAACAGGGAGTACATCCATGGCCGCGATGGAACAGGCAACGGAAACGGCAACCGCCTCAATCAAACCACCTAAACCGCTTCTTCAAATTAAAGGGATCAGCAAAGAGTTCGACGGCGTTGCTGCCGTGGACGGGGTTGATCTCACCATCTATGAAGGCGAAATCTTCGCGCTGCTGGGCGCTTCCGGCTGCGGAAAATCCACTCTGCTGAGAATGCTGGCGGGCTTTGAATCGCCCAGTGCCGGCCAGATCCTGCTGGATGGTGAAGATATGGCGACGGTGCCGCCCTATGAGCGGCCAGTGAACATGATGTTCCAGTCCTACGCGCTGTTTCCCCACATGACGGTGTGGGACAACATCGCCTTCGGCCTCAAGCAGGACAAGCTGCCCAAGGATGAGATCCAGAAGCGGGTTAAAGAGATGCTCGAGATCGTCCACATGACCGAGTACGCCCGCCGCAAACCGCATCAGCTTTCCGGTGGTCAGCGTCAGCGTGTGGCCCTGGCCCGCAGCCTGGCCAAGCGACCCAAGCTGTTGCTGCTGGATGAGCCGATGGGCGCTCTGGACAAAAAACTGCGCGAGCAGATGCAGCTGGAAGTGGTGGACATCCTTGAGCGGGTCGGCGTGACCTGCGTCATGGTGACCCACGATCAGGAAGAGGCGATGACCATGGCCTGGCGACTGGCCATTATGGATCGCGGACGCCTGGTGCAGGTGGGTAAGCCCAAAGAGATCTACGAATCGCCCAACTGCCGGATGAGCGCCGAGTTCATCGGCTCCGTCAACATTTTTGAAGGCAACCTGATGGAGAAGGACGGCACCCGCATTCAGTGCAAAGCCCTGCCGGCGCCCATTCAGGTTGAACACCCGGTTTCCGCCAACGCGGGCATGGCCCTGATGGTGGCGGTCCGTCCGGAAAAGGTCGCCCTGACCCGCCAGGCGCCCACGGACGCCGACAACGCCTGCCAGGGTGTGGTGGAAGACATCGCCTATCTGGGCGGACAATCCATCTATTATGTCCGGCTCCCCTCGGGCATGAAGGTGATCGCTACGCGACCCAACGTGGACCGTCTGCGCAATGGCCAGCCGGTGTGGGAAGAAACGGTCTGGCTCAGCTGGCAGTCAGACGCTGGTGTGGTGCTGACCGTATGAGCCTGACGACGAAACTCAAGGCCTCATGGCGCAAGCGCCGACTGGGCCGCTCGCTGGTGATCAGCCTGCCCTATGGCTGGCTGGCGCTGTTCTTCCTGGTGCCCTTTGCCATCGTCTTCAAGATCTCCCTGTCTGAAGCGCAGATCGCCATTCCGCCCTACAGCGACCTGGTGACCTTCGTCGACGACAAGATCCAGATGGTGCTGAACATCAGCAACTACTACTACCTGTTGGAGGACGATCTCTACGTCGACAGCTACCTGCAGTCGCTGAAGATCGCCGCACACTCTACGCTGTTCTGCCTGTTGATGGGGTTGCCCATCGCGTGGGCCATTGTGCACTCCACGCCTTCCAGCCGGAATCTGCTGCTGATGCTGATCATTCTGCCGAGCTGGACCTCCTTCCTGATCCGGATCTACGCCTGG
>CAZWED010000171.1:0-7066 GCA_964632645.1 uncultured Ferrimonas sp.
ACTCCGCAAAGTCCCCTTCATTGAAGTCTGCCAGTTCAACGGTAAAGGCGCAGACGTACTCTTCACCCGGCTCCAGCTTGATGCTGTAGGTGGGTTCATCGCAGGCGATGGGCACGGCCGTAACCGGATCGGTCGGGTCGAGGTCGACGCCGGTCAGGGTGCCGCCCTCGTTGACGATGCGGAAACCGTTAAACAGGTTGCCGTCCACGATCGGGGTATTGAAGATGCTCAACTCGCTGAGCCAGATCGCCTCGAAGCTGGTGTTTTGCACCGCGATAAAGATGGTGCCCGCCAGGCCATACCGTCCGGTGATGGTGGGCGGTACATCCTTAAACAGCACCGTGGCGGTGTCCTTGTTGGACTCAATCATCTTGCCAAGGCTGCTGGTGGCTTTGACGTACGCGGTATTGACCAGCTGGGTGTCGTCGTAGGCCGTGCTGCTTACGTCGGTGGCGTTACCGTCGACGTAGGCCACCAGGGTGCAGACATACGGGGTGCCGTAGGCGACCACTTGTGGGAACACGCACACATCGCCGCGTTGCAGCGGTGCCTTGGTGGCCCGGGCGTTGCTGAACAGGGTGTCGTCCTCCAGGCTGTTGACGGTGAGATCCTCACCGGTAGTGGCGTTGCTGTTGGTGACCGTGAAGCGGTAGACCACCGGGTGTCCGCTGCCACCGGGTTCATCGATGGTGACGGCGTCCATAAAGCTGGTGGAGTTCAGCGCCGGGCTGGGCAGGCTGACGTCACCGGATTTGGCCACTTTCTTCTCCAGCACCACGCTGGGGCTGGCCCGGGTTATGGTCACCATCGCCATGTTGCTGGCGCGACGGTTCTCATTGTCGCTGGCCTCGACTTTCACGGTGTTTGGGTAGTTCGCGCCGTCCGCCAGCATCACATCGACGATGTACTGGCAGGTGAACTTGCCACCGTTGGCGCTCAGAGAGCTCGGTGTCGTATTACAGGCCGGGCTGCCGGAGCTGTCCGTCAGCAGGTTGGCAACCGATGTGTCGCTCAGGGAGAGCAGGCTCACGGCGTCAACGGTGCTGGTGTTGGTAATGACGATTTCGTAGGTGATCAGCCCCTGATCTTCCACAAACCAGGCGCCACCAATGTTGCGCAGGCCAGGGCCGGCAACCGGGGTTTTGCTGATGGTGATGGCGGGATCCACATTGGTCATCTTGACCGCGATGATGTTGGAGCAGTTGCCGATGTCGTTGGTGCTGTCGTCATCGGTGACGTCGCAGGTGTCGCTGCCCACGGGGTCGCCATTGAGGTCTTGCGAGCTGATGCGGATGAAGTTTCGGTACTCCTCTTCGCCCGCTGGCGGCATCGGTGTGCCGCTGGTGGGATCGGCCGCATCCGGCAGGTCCTCATCGCTGACTTTCACCTTGAAGGCACAACTGAACGTCGGGCTGGCGGCAGTCAGGGTGACCGGCAGGGTGTTGTAACAGAGGTTGGCCGCGCCAATCAGCGTCAGGTTGCCGATGGTGGTGTCCACGTTGGTGCCATCCAGGTCAAACAGGATGGGGGCATCGCTGGTGCCCACTTTCGGGCTGCCGGCGTCAGCGACGGAGCGATAGAGATCGTCGATGTCGGTGATCACCAGGTCGGCGTCGGTGGTGCCGCGCTCAATCTTCACCTCGTACTCAAAGGTGGCCATGGGCTCGGTGCCGCTGTTGCTGGCGCTCTTGAGGGTTTTGGTGATCTTGCCCGGGTCGGGCCGGATGAAGATGTTCAACGGAATGATGTCACAGTTGCACTTGGACTTGGAGCTGGGCTCCTGTCCCGGGGCGGGCCCGGTGACCGCGCAATTGTCGTCCTCCTGAACGTCCCAGGCGGCACAGTAGTTGAACTCCACCTGGTCGCTGCCGGGGGAGGCGGTACAGGTCATGGTGAAGACGGCGCTCATCAGCGTGTACTCGTCATTCTCCAGCCCGGACTTGGCAATGTCGCCGCACTGGTCGGCGTCCAGCATCTGAGCATTACCGGTGTTTTTAAAGCCGTTCTTGGGCACCAGAATGCTGCAGGCTTCGTCATCCTGCTGCACCACCTGGGGTGATTTCAGGTTGCGGGAAACGAAGAAGGTGGTGTCGTAGCGCTCCGCGGCGTTGGTGCGGACACGCAGGTCGGCTTTGACTTCGATGGTTTCGCCCAGGGTACAGCTGAACTCGCCGTCGGTGGGGCCTTTACCGTCCACTTCAATGACGGTTACTTCAGCGATTTCGACGTCTTCGGCGGTACAGTTGATCACTTCATCGATCTTGTCTTTCAGTCCTTTACCGCCGGTTTCAATGTAGGCGTCCGCCATACAGGCGTCGGCCGTATTGGCTGGGGCATTCCAGATCGGGTTGTCGGCTTCGGGTACGGCAGCCAGGCCGGGTAACGCGATCCACGTGGCGGTCAGGGCAGCCAATAGCACCGACCGTCGGCGTTTGAGGTGAACCAATGAACTGCATCTCATTGTCGTGTTCCTGAGTTCAAAAGACAGCAACGCCCCTCGGCAATGCTCGGAGTGCCGAAGCGCAAAGGGCCAGGAAAGGAAACTGGCAAAAAACGGTTGTTCTGGAGAGTGTGGCGGTCAGGAGCTCCGCAGGGAGATGACCGCCGTACGCCGTAACAGGGAAGAGGGGATATCAAACCGCATAGAGACCTCCGCAATGATCATGCGAACAGACACAACACTATGCCGGGCAGATGCACACCGCCCGTTGGGGTTCGGAAAAGAGTCAATTTGAACCGCCACTTAAACGTAGTTGACTGGCGTCAGGCCGCAAGCGCCCCGCGAAAAACTTTATCGGGCGCTGGCAGAGAAGCGGTACAGGCACAAAAAAAAGGGATGGCATTCGCCATCCCAATCATTTGCAGGGTGGGGAGGGAGACCCCTTAGTCGGTCTTTCTGCCGCCTTTCTTCATTGGATCGCCGTCATAGCCCAGGGCCTGCCAATCCAGGCGTTCCCCTTTGCCATGACAATCCATGCAGCCCAGGGCTTCCTCTTTCGGAGAAACCATGTGGTTGATGCGCCACCACATCTCGGTGGGAGCAAACCCGTACTTGCCGCTGTAGCTGATGCCCATCTTCTTCAGTTCCGGGTTGGCGGCCATGCCGAGCTTGGCGGCCTGATCCCAGTCGTAAGTGGTCCAGTAGCCCTGTTCGCCCCACACCTTGGCGGTGACGAAGATGTTGTGGCCGGCGTCGTAGATCTGCTGGCCCCGGTGCACTTTGAAGGGGTAGATCTTGGCACTCGGGTCGGAGATGTTGCCCAGCGGGTAAGCCAGCTTGGTGACTTTGCTCGGGTCCATCTTGTCGCCGATCACGTAGGCGTCGCCATTGCCGTTGTACCAGGCGTATTCCGGCTGAACCATCTTGTCCCAGACGAAATCGCCTTTCTTACGCTGATAGGACTTCTTGCCGAACTCGTCCAGCGTCTCTTCGCGTTGCTGACCCGCGGTGGACCAGTCCCACTCCATCTTGGTGGGTTCATTGCGGGCGAAGAACGGGATGTGACAGGTCTGACAGGCCACGCTATCAACGTGCTTGTCCAGCTTGGCGTTGTCGTGTGGCTTGGCGTCGTGGCAGCTTTCGCAGCCGACGTGGTTCTGGCCGCCGGGCGACACGCCCATCGCCTGGCCGGCGATCTGGTGTTCAGGGGCCTGGTGACAGGCCTGGCACTGGAAATCCAGGCCGTCGACGTCCATGTGGACATCGGTCTGGCGGTCGGGGTAACCCATGCTGGAGTCGAGGTCGCCGTGCTTAACGCCATCGCCGCCTCCGCCGTAGAAGTGGCAGCTGCCGCAGTTGTCCCGCACCGGCGCGCCGACGTTTTGCGCGACCCGCAGCAGGTTGACCTTATCCAGCGGGGCACCGGCGCCGGCGGGATCTTTGATGTAGGTGCCGGTGGTGTCGTGGCAAACCAGGCAGTCGACGTTGGCGATGTTGCTGAAGTCGAAGCTGCTGTCTTCCCAGCCATAACCGGCGTGGCAGCTGGTGCAGCGTGCTTCGTTACCGCTGATGGCGGTACAGAAGTTGTTGATGACGTTACGCTTGCCCCGATCGACGGTCCGGCCGGGCAGCTTCTGCTCCAGGGACCAGGTCCAGTGGGAGCTTTTGATGAAGTCTTTGGCGTGATCTTCGTGGCAGTTGAGGCACTGGGCCGTGGCCTCCGGTCCGGAGGTGATGGGGCCCTCGATGAACTCCGCGTGGGGATTGGCCGCAAGGGCCGGCAATCCCAACATGCTGAGCAGCAGGGGAGTCAGAATCCGTTTCATAAGGTGTCTCCAAGGGTGCCCGGGTTGCCCCGGGCACGTTGGGTCAGAACTTCAGAGCCAGAGTGGCGTTGATGTCGTAGGCGGTGTCGATGACCGGCAGCATGGAGTAGGCGGTGCCCGCCAGGATGTCGTCCACTTTCTGCGGTGCGCCCACCGGGGTGCCACTGCCGCTGTACTCGTAGTCGTAGTACAGGCCGGCCAGCTTGATGTGCATCTTCGGATTGATATCAAAGATGTAGTACGCCTCGCCGACGTGGCCGCGGGTGGCCAGTTTGCTGCCGATGGGGTCGTCCTGGGCTTGAGTGAAGGGGGTCCAGTACTCGGAACCGTAGTTGTACTCAAAGCCAATCTTACCGCCCGGAGCCGGGAACTGGATGCCCACGTAAGCGCCGTAGCCGTCATGGTCGCCCGCGTCCTGGGCGGCAACCGGAACCATCAGGATCTCGGTGCCGTCGGCGTTGAGCGCCGCTTCAAAGCGGGCGTCCGCCAGCATGCCGCCGAACAGGCCCGCATTGCCGTTGGACTCGGTGCGGGTCCAGCCGAAGGAGGCGAAACCAACGATGCCGTTGTCCCCTTCGTAGGCGTAGCCCAGGCCACCCAGATACATGTCGCCGATGACGCTGGACGGCTGTACCCGGGTCACGAAGTTGAAGTCATCAAACTTCTGCAGATCCTGGTACATGGTGGGGGCGAAGATCCCCGCCAGCTGGGTCGGGAAGGCCATCAGGCCCTTAAACCCATCATTAACGTCCTTGGCGCCGAACAGGGTGAACTGCAGGAAGTGGGTGCCGTCGTTCAGGGCATCGATGTTGAAGCCACCCAGGTGGGTGTCTTTGGTGACGATGTCACCGAACATCTCGCCGTTGCCCCACTGGGACTCGAAGCCCTGGCCGTAGCAGAAGCGCACGACCTGTCCTTCGATGCCGGTGATCTCGCCCAACTTGTAGCCCAGGGTGGCGCCGTCAAAGTTGAAGTTGACCAGGTGGCCCGACGGGGTACCGCCGCGAAGTTCGTTTTCGCGATACTGGGTCGGCGGCCCATAGGTGGAGGGACGGCGGCCGATGGAGAGGTAGAAGTTGCTGTCGGCAATGTCCTTCCAATCGAAGTAGGCGCGCTCAACCCGCAACCAGTCGCCGCTGGTGTTGCCGCTGTTGGTGCCGTCCATGGTGAAGCTGCGCCAGGAGTCAAACACCTGCACACCGGTGGAATCGCCCCAGTTCTTGTACATGGTCAGGCGGCCGGCAAAGCTGACGTTGTCCCACACTTCCGCTTTCAGGTTCAGGCGCAGGCGGGTGTTGTACAACACGTCGTTATTGACGTCATAGGTTTGCTTCGGGGCCAGCAGCATCGGCATCACCCCCTGCAACTGGCCGCTCATAAAGGCGTCGGCCAGGCCGGGGTTCGCCGCCATCATGGCGCCGAGCGGGGAGTTGGGATCCATCGGGTCACCCAACTGGCCGGACATTGCCTTGGCGCCAAAATCGTTGAAGTCCACCAGCATCGCCGGATTCCAGGTGACGTCCTGGTAGTGCAGGGTGTGGGCCCGCACCCGGAAATCTCCGGTAAACTGGATGCGGTCCGTGGCGGTGTGTCGCTCGGCCTTGTCCAGGCGCTCGGCGAGGTACTCGATCTCCTCGTTCAGTTCGTCCAGACGCTGTTTCAGGGCTTCCTGCTCAATCGGGTCTGCCGCCAGGGCGGGCGCGGCCAGAGCCATGGAAACCATTGTGGCAATCAGGGTTCTCATCACAAACACTCCTTTGTCCGGTGCCGGGCCTAGCCGCAGGTGGCGGGTTGGTCAGAATCGGCTGCGTGGTCGTAAAGGAACTGGTTGATGTCGATCAGCTTCTGCTCATCCATCCCTTCGAACACTTCCGGCGCCTTCTTGTGCTTGTCGCGCTGGAAGAAGCGATCCCACTGGCTCATGGTTTTGGACATCGGCGTCAGCTCACCACCGGCGCCGTCCGCGCTGTGGCACACTTTGCATTCTTTTTTGTAGTGGTGACGGCCCTTTTTCGGGTTACCGCCTTCGACGGCCATGGCGCCGGCAGCAAAAGCTACCAGTGCAACGGCCAGAGTGGTTTTGGTGAAGGTTTTCATCAGGATCTCCCTAGGTTTTCTCGTTTTTCTAGGGGGGGACTTACGTCACCGCCCCGTAACCAAATGCTAACTCGCTTTATTAGATGGATCTGCATTAGCTAAGGCTACTTAAGGCGATATTGATATAGATCAATTTGGCGTATTTTGTGGCTTTATCTGCCTGTTTTGTTTGATGTTTTGTGTCGCGGAAGTGGCGTGAAACGGCCTGTCGGTTGCGACTTTGTTGTGGATCTGTGAGAGGCCTCACGCCTTGGATTCGATGAGTAGACGGAGAAAAAAAGCTGGGGCAGGTGCAGGGGCCTGAGAAAGGCTTTCGCCTTGCTTGAGCCAAAGGGGGCGTCAAAAGGGCGAAACCTCAAGGGGGTTGAACGGGGATCAAAAAAGCGCCCGGCGAGGGGCGCTTTTTTTGGGGCGGGCTGGCCGACGGCGGCTCAGCGCATGGTAACAAACTCTTCCGCACTGGTCGGGTGCAGGGCCACGGTGGCGTCGAAGTCGGCCTTGGTGGCGCCCATCTTGATGGCCACGGCGAAGCCCTGAAGGATCTCGTCCATGCCGAAGCCGATGCCGTGCAGGCCGACAATCTTCTCTTCGGGACCGACACAGACCAACTTCATTTCGGTGGCCTGGCGGTGGGCGGTCACGGCGGTGTACATGGCAGCAAAGGAGGAGGTGTAGACCTTCACGTTGTCATCGCCATACTGCT
>CAZWED010000172.1:0-7024 GCA_964632645.1 uncultured Ferrimonas sp.
TCATCGGCTCACTCGCAGCTCGGGACTGTGGCCCGAGGATACCAAACTTTGCCGTGAGCGCCACCGGCTTTGTCACCGCAATGCCGCATGGCTCAATGCCTCAGGGTAATGGTCTCACCCAGGCCCGGTATCGCCACGGAGTGACCGCTGTTCGCTTCAATGGCGGTTTTCAGGGTCTGTTGCGCGTCCTCTTCGCCATGCACCAGCAACACCCGGGGCTGGCCCGGTATTGCCGCCAGCCAGGCCAGCAGTTGACGCTGGTCGGCGTGGGCGGAGAAACCGCCCAGGGTATGGATGTGCGCCCGCACCGCAAAACTCTGGCCAAACAGTTTGATGCGTGGCTCCCCCTCCACCAGCTGCCGGCCTACGGTGCCCTTGGCCTGGAAGCCGGTGAACAGCAGATGGGTTTTGTCGCTCCAGACCCGGTGTTTAAGGTGGTGCACCATCCGGCCGCCGTTGCACATGCCGCTGCCAGCGATGATGATCAGCCCCTGAGTGATCCGGTTGAGGGCGATGGAGTCGTCGGTGTTCTGGGTCAGATGCAGGCTGGGCAGGAAGCCCTCGAGGGTCACGCTGCCCTGTTCGCTGAGGTGGGCCAGATCTTCCGGGTCCATCAGTTCAAACCACTGGTCATAGATCTGGGTCACTTCGATGGCCATCGGGCTGTCCAGCACCACATGCCAGCCCTCCAGCTTGCCCTGATGGTAGAAGCAGCCCAGCTGAAACAGCACCTCCTGAGTCCGGCCAACGGCAAAGGCCGGCACCAGAATCACGCCCCCCTTCGCCGCATCAAGCACCTCTTCCAGCTCTTTCAGGGTATCGGGGTAGCTGCGGTGGTTGCGATCGCCATAGGTGCTCTCCATCATCACCCAGTCCACCTCGGGCACCGGGGCCGGGTCACGCATCAGCGGCGACTCCGTGTTGCCCAGGTCGCCGGAGAACAGCAGCCGCAATGGCTCCGGCCGACTGCCGTCATCCAGGGCCAGGTGCACCATCGCGGCGCCCAGGATGTGGCCAGCATCGAGCAGGGTCACGGTGACCCCGGGCAGGATCTCGCTGGGCAGGCCATAGGGCACCACCTGGCAGGCCTCCAGCACCGACAGGACGTCCTCCATGTCGTACACCGGTTTCTGCACTTTCTGGCCACGCCGCTGCCGCACCCGGTTATCCCGCTCCAGATCCTTGAGATAGAGGTTGCAGGCGTCCTTAAGCAGTACCGCCAGCAGATTCAGGGTGGCGCCGGTGCAATAGATCACACCGCGGTAGCCCCGCCGCAGCAGCGTGGGGAGCGCGCCGGAGTGGTCCAGGTGGGCATGGGACAGCACCACCGCATCAATGTCCCGGGGTTTGAAAGCCAGGGTGTCGCGACGCAGGCGCTTCGACAGGTCTCCGCCCTGATGCATGCCGCAATCCAGCAATACCCGTTGGCCGTTGATCTCCAACAGGTGACGACTGCCCGTCACCTCCGTGGCCGCACCGTGACATGTCAGTGTGATCATCGCCTTACCCCCTTGCCCATTTCTTTGAGTCTAGAGTGGGTTTGGCCAACGCTGCATGCGCCAGATCAGCAAATCCCCGCTTTGGCGGCGTCAGCCCGAATCGCTCTGTGGCAGGAAGCGGCTACACTGACTGGAGGCTCACTCAGCGACTCACCGCCATGCTTTGGATGTTGTTGGCGTTGCTTCCCGCTATGGACAGCCTCCCCTTCGCGCCCGGGGATCACTACGTATGCCAGGCCGGCCCCCACCACTTCAATCTCTCCGTGGATAATCGGGGTGACCGCCACATCAGTCGTTACGCCCTGGTCCAGCAGGACAACATCGCCATGCCCAGCATCCGCTACAGTCGCTACCTGCAATGGCAGTTGCTGCGGCTCGACGGCTCCCCGCTGGCACTGATGCGCTTTATGCCGGAAAACTGGATGCTGGAGGTGGCGCTGCTGGACCGGGAAGGCGCCCTGGTGGACACCAGCGAGTACCCGGCCCATTGCAGCAGCGGATAGCGCCCCTGCCCGCTTTAATCCCGCAACCAGGGTGACGGGCTGACATAGCGCCGCTCCGTTTCCGGTGCGGGGCAGTGGGGCGTCAGCGCCGCCTTGTTCACCAGCAGCCAGTTACGACGGTGCTCGTGACCAATCAGCGTGGCGCGGGACAGGTCGATGCAGGCCAGCTCCGTTGACTCCGGCACCAGCAGGTAGCGGTCCGGCCGCTCCTGCATCCATTGCCAGGCGTTCTTCGACTGCTCCTCGGGCTCACTCAGGTAACCAAAGTGGGTGACCGGGATGGGCGAAAACAGGATGAACTGCTCTTTGAACTTCACCAGCCCCAGTTGCCCCGTCGGCCCCACGGTGTCGGCCACCGCCGCCATGATCTTCTCCGGCGTACGGTGCGGGTTCAGCAGGGGGGCCAGGGCCAGGCTGTAGATCAACCAGGTGATCGCCAGCAAGCCACCCCACAGTCCGAGCGCCGGCCGCCGGCCCTGCCACAGCAGGCCGACCAGCCAGATCACGCCAATGGCCCCCACCACCAGCGCCAGATCCCAGAACGGCGGGTCCAGCACTCGGGTAATGCTGCGGTGTTCCGCCAGCGCCAGCCCGGAGGCCACCAACCAGAGCAGCGTGAACAGCACCAGAGTGACCTTCAGCACCGCTTCAAACCACGGAGCCTGACGCAGCCTGTCGCTCACCATTCCCACCAGCAGCGCCAGCATCGGCAAGGCCGGCAGAATGTAGACCCCCCGTTTGCCCGCGGCGAGGGAGAAGAACACAAGCACCAGCACCACGTAACCGGCCAGCGCCACCATGACCGGCCGCTGGCGCAGGGCCTCGGTGATCTTGCGCCAGCGGGCCAGCACCAACAGCCAGAGCGGAAACCACAACGCGGGGATCACGTGCAGCAAAAAGTAGTACCAGGGTTGCGGATGGCCTCCGGCGCCCTTGAGATAGCGGTCACGGGTTTGGGTAAGGAGCAGGTTGTCGCGGTAAGCCACCAGATCCGGATCGGTACTCTGTGCCACCGTCATCAACATCGGTATCCCCCACAGGGCGATGGGCAGCAGCAGGAACAGCGGCCCGAGCGCCGCCCGCCATCCCAGCCGCCCCTGGAACAGCCCCGGCTGACGCCAGGCCAGAACCAGAATGGGGAGCATCATCAATGCGGGCAGAAACCCTACCCCTTTGGTGATCACCCCTACCCCCATAAAGCCCCAGGCGGCGTAATACCAGGGCCAGCTCCGGCCGATAAAGAAGTGACGAAGCAGGCCGTAACAGCCGAGGGTGATCCAGGCGCACACCAGCATGTCGATCTGCGCGGTTTTGGCCTGCAACAGGAACTGCGGCGTTGCCATCAGCAATCCCGCCGCCAGCAACCCCTTGCGGACGTCGCCAATCCGCGCACCAAGGTCGAACACCAGCATCACCACCAGCACTCCCGCCAGGGCGCTGGGCAACATAAACGCCAGGTTAAGGCTGCCGGTCAGGGTGTAGAACAGGGCAATGGCCCACATGAACACGGGGGGTTTATCGGGATAAAGCTCACCGCCACGCTTGGGCAGCAACCAGTCCCCGGTCACCACCATCTCCCGGGCCACTTCGGCAAAGCGCGGTTCATCCGCCGGCCAGGGGTCCCGCAGGCCGATGCCCGCCAGGATCAGGACCGAGGCAACCAGCAGCAGCCCTAAAAATGCCCGTTGGTAGTTACTGAGCGTCACCCCTGCCCTCCTTGAGTAAAACGTCGTATCCGCGCGCCGTGGACCTGACGCAAGCGGTACAGAATCGCCGCGCTGATCACCGTCATCACGCCACTGGCCAACAGTTGCCACTCATTGGCGCTGCCCAGGCCGGAGCCCGCCAGACTGAAGATCACCGTTTGTGGCAGGTAGCCCAGCAGGGACGCGAACAGAAAAGGCGCCAGCGCAATATGAAGGCTGCCCGCCATCAGGTTGGTCACCAGGTTGGAGCCCACCGGAAACAGCCGAATCGACAGGGTGACCCAAAACGGCGACGCCTTCAGCGCCGCCACCACTGGCTGAAGCCGCTGCGGCAGAGGCAGGGCCCGCTGTGCCGGCAACACCAGCCGAACCACCAGATAGCACAACATCGCGCCCAACAGGCTGGCCAACAGGGCCAACAACACACCGGACATTACGCCGAACAGAAAACCAAACGAGAACGCCACCACCTGCCGTGGCCCGCCCAGGGCGGTAAATGCGGCGCCAAACAACAGCAGGAATGGAACGCCGTTCAGCGGATGCTCCGCCAGCCAGTTGGCCTGCCACTCCAGGTCCGCCAGGTGGTCCAGCCACCCCATCGACACCGCCACCGTGGCCATCAGCAGGAGGATGACCAGAGCCAGCACTGGCCGCAACCAGGCCAGCTTCATTGCAGTGTCTCGATCTCGGGGCGTTTGGCCCGGCGCTGCAGCCACAGTACGCCGAACAGGTCCACCAGCCCGACCCAGGCCCGGTTAAAAGCACCGTACTTGGACTGGCCCGCCAGACGGGGACGGTGATGAACCGGATGCACCCGCACCGTGCCCCCCATGCGGATGATCAGGGCCGGCAGGAAACGGTGCATATGATCAAAATAGGGCAACGACAGGAAGGTTTCACGGCGCAGCACTTTCAGGCCGCAACCGGTATCGGGTACGCCGTCGTTGAGCAGGGAGGCGCGGATCCGGTTGGCCACCCGGGACTGGAATCGCTTCCATTCACTGTCCAGGCGGTTTTCCCGAAAACCGGCGATGCAGATGTGGTGTATCGGATCCTGGCTCGCCAGGTTAACCATCGCCGGTATGTCTGCAGGGTCATTCTGGCCGTCCGCATCCAGCGTGGCGATCCAGGTGCCGTGGGCGGCTCTGACGCCGGACAGAATGGCGGTGCTCTGGCCACAGCTGTGGCGGTGACGAATCACCTGAAGCGGGCAACCCAATGGGGCTGCCGCGTCTATCGCGGCCTGGCCGGTGCCATCGTCGCTGCCGTCATCCACCACCACCACTTCGTAATCAAACTGACCCTCCAGGGCCTGATGGATTTCGCCGATGAGTGCGGGCAATGACAACGCTTCGTTCTTGGCGGGGAGAACGACTGAAAGGGATTCCATCGTTGGTTTCACAAACGTCTGCTCCACGGGACAATCGTTTTATATAACCACGCCCTCCAAGGAATTGGCAACAACCACTTTTGTGACAGCCAGTTAGCGATAACGGCTATGAAAAAAAAAGTGATTTCCGCCCCCCCCACAAAACACAAAAGCGGCCACCAGGGCCGCTTTGTTTTTACTGTCCGGGGGTTACTCGTCCAACCCGGTGATGTTGCCATCCTCATCGATGTCGATGTTGAGGTAGCCGGGACGCTCCGGCAGGCCGGGCATGGTCATAACGTTGCCGGTCAACACGTAGATGAAGCCCGCGCCCGCGCACAGACGCAGGCCCCGCACCGGCACCACAAACCCGCTGGGAGCGCCTTTCAGCGCCGGGTCGTGGCTGATGGAGAGCGGGGTTTTTGCCATGCAGATCGGCAGTTGGCCGAACCCCAGGGCTTCCAGGGCAGCAATGTCGGCCCGCGCCTTGTCAGACAGTTCGATGCCCTGTCCGCCATAGCCCGCTTCGGCCAGGGTCAGCAGTTTGGCTTCAATCGGCTGTGCCGCGTCATACAGGAACTGGAACGCACCGGGCTCCGCCAGCGCTGCCATCACCTGCTCGGCCAATTCGGTGGCACCGGCGCCCCCTTTGGCGAACGCTTCGGATACCGCGACACGGGCGCCCAGCGCCTGAACCTGCGCTTTCAGCCAGGCCAGCTCTTCATCGGTGTCCTGGGGGAAGCGGTTCAGCGCCACCACGGCCGGGATGCCGTAACGCTGCACGTTTTCAATGTGCCATTTGAGGTTGGCGAAACCGGCTTCCAGCGCTTCGGCGTCCGGTTCAAAGATCGCCTTTGGCAGGGCCTGGCCAGGACGCAGGTCGTATTTGCCGGAGTTGGCTTTCAAGCCGCGCAGGGTGGCCACCAGCACGGAGGCATCCGGGCCATGACCCGCAGCCCGGGCCTTGATGTTGCAGGCTTTCTCAAAGCCCATGTCGGAGCCAAAGCCGCCCTCCGTCACCACCACATCCGCCAGGCGCAAGGCCATGCGGTCAGCAATGATGGAGGAGTTGCCGTGGGCGATGTTGGCGAACGGGCCGGCGTGGACCAGCGTCGGCACCCCTTCCAGGGTCTGCATCAGGGTCGGCTGTGCCGCATCCCGCAAAATGGCGGCCATCGCTCCCGCCACCTGAATGTCCTCTGCGGTCACCGGCTTGCCATCACGGCTGTACGCCAGCACCACGCGCCCGAGGCGGGCACGGAGGTCCTTCAGGTCATGCGCCAGGGCCAGAATCGCCATCAGTTCTGACGCGGCAGTGATGTCAAAGCCGCTTTCACGCTCCAGACCATTAGCGCTGGAGCCCGGCGCGTTGAGGCCGATGGTCACCCGGCGCAGGGTGCGGTCGTTCATGTCGACCACCCGATCCCACACCACCCGCTCCGGGTCGATGTTCAGATTGGGCAGGCCGGTTTTGGCTTCGAATTTTTCGCCGTGGCGCTGCTCGTGATACACCCGGGCATCGATCGCCGCCGCGGCCAGATTGTGAGCCGCCGACACCGCGTGGATGTCGCCGGTCAGGTGCAGGTTGAGCTCCTCCATGGGGGCCACCTGGCTGTAGCCGCCACCGGCCGCGCCACCTTTCACCCCAAACACCGGGCCCATGGACGGCTGGCGAATGCACGCCATCACCTTCTGGCCGATGACGTTCAGGCCCTGGGCCAGGCCGATGGTGGTGACGGTCTTGCCTTCACCCAACGGCGTTGGCGTGATGGCCGTTACCACCACCAGTTTGCCGCGGGGGGCCTTGTCCAGTCGGTTCAGCAGGGAGAAGGTCACCTTGGCCTTGGCGCTGCCGTGGGGGATCAACTCGTCCGCCAGGATCCCGGCGCGCTCGGCGACGTCGGCGATCGGCAGCAATTTGGCCTGTTGGGAAATGATCAGATCGGA
>CAZWED010000173.1:0-7006 GCA_964632645.1 uncultured Ferrimonas sp.
GGATCCAGGGCACGCCGGCGGTTTCCTGCTCGGTGTAGCGGATCCAGGGCACGCCCGCGGTTTCTTGTTCGGAATATCGGATCCAGGGCACGCCGGCAATGTTGTTATTTACTTCAGTGGACCTGTCGTTGATTGAACTCGCGCTTTTCTGAATCTGTTCGGCGTGATTAATCCACGGAACCGTGCCTTTAATTTCTGCGGATTGTTCAACCCAGGGAACCATGGCGTAGGAAGAAGCAGAAATAGATAAGGCAATGGCAGTGGCAGAGAAGCGGAATTTGGTCAGCATGAGAGATCTCCTGAATAAAAGCGTGCAAGTCCAATTTGAGTTGCACGCTATTCAGCAATCCCCGTGCCAATAAAAACGACGGATTATTGACTCTTAAGCCTTTGCCAATACACGGTTTTCTGAAATGGCTTTTTCAAATACGCTTTCCGGTACCGGCTTACTAAAGAGGTAGCCTTGTACAACGTCACATTGAAGTTCTCGAAGGATGTCGAGTTGCTCCTGATGTTCTACACCCTCAGCAACAACCTGAAGCTCCATATTTCGAGCAATGGTAATAATAGACGCTGCCATCATTCGATCCTTCGCGGTGACGGCAATGTCGTCGACAAAGGATTTATCGATCTTGAGCGTATTGATGGGAAAACGTTTCAGATAGGAAAGGGACGAGTAGCCGGTACCGAAATCATCCAGGGCCAGATGAATGCCGAGATCGTGCAGGGCTTTCATGGTGGCAATGGCCTGGTCCGGCTGTTGAATCACCGTGCCCTCGGTGATTTCCAGCTCCAGGCAGTCGGCCGGCAGGCGGGTCAGCTTCAGGATGCGCTCAATGCGCTCACAGAGGTCCGGCAGGGTGAACTGATGGGATGACAGGTTCACCGCCACCCGCCCGTTGAGCAGCCCCATACGGCGCCATTTCTCCGCGGCGAAGCAGGCCTGCTTCAACACGTATTCGCCAATTTCGACAATCAGCCCGGTCTCTTCCGCCAGGGGGATGAACTCCCCGGGGCTGATCAATCCCTTTGAGGGATGATTCAGGCGCACCAGCGCTTCCATCCCTTTGATCTTGCGGGTTCGCAGATCAATCTTGGGCTGATAGTAGACTTCGAAGAAGTTGTCTTTCAGTGCCTGGCGGATCAGGTTTTCGGTATCCAGACGCACCATCGCCGCCTGGTTCAGGGATTCGTTGAAGAACTGGTAGCACTGGCCACCCTGGCCCTTGGCGTGGTACATCGCCAGGTCCGCTTTACGCAGCAGCGCCTGGCGGTCCACATCGTCATCCGGGAAGGTGACAATGCCGATGCTGGTGTTCACCACCAGCTCGCCCTGTTCCAGTTGGAACGGCTGGCTGAAGGCGTTCAGGATCTCCTGGGCCAGCTTGGTACTCTGGTTGATGGCGCGCTCGCCGTCGTAGATCACCGCAAACTCGTCCCCGCCAAGACGATACAGAGAGGCCTCTTCCGGCAGGTGGTTGCGAACCCGGTTGGCCACGTGGCACAGCAGGGCATCGCCGGCAACGTGGCCGAGGGAGTCGTTTACCCGCTTGAACTTATCCAGGTCGAAAATCAGCAGACACAGGGGCACCTGACGGCGCACCAGACTGTCGAGGGAGATCTGCAGGTAGCTGCGGTTTGGCAGGCCGGTCAGGACGTCGTTGTTGGTGAGGCGACGCAGCTCGGATTCCGCCTGTTTACGGTGGGTGATGTCACTGAATACCCCAACGTAGAAGTGATTGTGGGTGCCGCTCTCTTTGATCTGGTCCAGGGTCAGCTCAATCTGGATCAGGCGGCCATTGGAGCGGGTCAGCTCCAGCTCACCATTCCAGCGCCCCTGCTGGCGCACGATGCGGATAATGTCTTCGGTGTACGCGCGCGGGTAGCGGTCAAAGTAGAGCTCGTCGTTGATGAAGTGGGTTTTGTCGAAGCCGGTGATGTCCAGACAGGCCTCGTTGACCTCCAGATAACGCATCTCGTTATCGAGGATGAACATCCCCTCCGAGATGTTTTTCAGGGCGCGGGCGAAGAGATTGAGGCGCTCCTCCGCTTCCTTGATGCTGCTGATGTCCTTAATGGTTCCGGTCATACGGGTGGGGCGGCCCTGTTCATCCCGCTCAACGATTTTTGCCCGGTCCAGGATCCAGACCCACTCACCGTTTTTGCTTTTTACCCGATAGGTGGCTTCAAAGTGCTCTGACTCGCCGGAGAAGTGATCGTTAAGCAGTTGATTCACCCGGTCCAGATCGTCCGGGTGGATGTTGCTGGCGCCGGCCCCATTGCGTTGTCCGTCCTGCGGAAACTCCAGAATGCCCCAGATGTTGGAGCGGTAGATTTTGCCCGCTTCCATGTCCCAGTCCCACATCTCGTCGCCACTGCCCCACAGGGAGAGCTTGAGCCGCTCTTCACTCTGGGCAATGCGCGCCTGAACCCGGCGGCGGCGCAGCATCTCGCGATACAGCGCCACCAGGACCAACATCAGAACCAGGCCATAAATCGCCTTGGCCTGGGGCGACAACCACCAGGGGGGACGGATGACGATGGTGATGGAGCGACGGCTGTGCTGATCTTTTAAGAAAGGGGTGACGCTGTCGGCTTCCAGTACGTACTTGCCTGGAGGCAGTTTGGAAAAGGTGATCGACATGTTGGTGCTGTCGAGTTGTTTCCAGTCATTATCGAGGCCCAGCAAACGGTACTGGTAGACGATGTTCTCCGAAAACTTGCCGGCAAGGCGTGATACCCCAATGGTGAAGGGATAGTCACTGTACTCCAGAGTGATGGTGTCCGACATCGTGATGTTTTGCGGTATTTTACTGCCGGGTGTGACCTCTTTATCGAACACTTTCAGGTAGGTGAATACCGGGGCAAAACTCAGGGTGTAGTGGTTGTTTGTTGTGTCCTGAAGGATGTTGATGCCGTTGGTGCCGCCGAAGTAGATCTTGTCACCGTCAGCGTGGGCGGACATGCCGTTAAACTCTTTTTGTGCCCCCTGGGCGTAACTGTAGATATCAACCAGTTTCAGCGAGTCCAGGGAGATCTTAAGAATGCCGTAGTTGCTGCTGGAGTAGAGCGCGGAGCCTGAGGAGACGAGGCTGTAGACAAGCAGGTTGTCCTGATCGCGAAAGTCTATCTCCAGTGGCGTTAATTTCAGGCTTCGGTCAAGAAAATGCAGGCCACTGCTGACGGTGCCGATCGCATAGCCACCGGCAACAGACTCAATGGCCGTCACAATGTGTTCATTAAGCAGGTGCTCGTACTTTTCCCAAGTGGCCAGGCGTCCGTTATAGCGGTAGATGTGCAGGCCATTCTGCGTCCCGATCAGGACCTTCATTCCATCCACCAGAATGGTCAGAACGGTAGAACGCAACTGAGGCTGAAAGCGGTCTTTAAGCAGGGTGCCGGTTTCATCCATCACCATGATGCCGTCGGAAAACGTGCCGAGTAACTTTCCCCGTTGGGTTGAAGTTATTGCCGTGATGATGGTGTCGTCGAAATCGATGCCATATTCCTGCTCGCCCTCAAGGATATAGAGTCGATTTTGTCCCCCGACAAAAAGACGCTCGCCATCTGAGTGGAGGGTTTTGGGTCCAATAATTCCGGTATTAAAATAACCGGTGACCGCCTTATCTTAGTTAAAGGCAATCAACCGCTCTGAATCATTGGCCACCCAGGTTTGGTCATTCAGTGCAGCAATGCTCCAGACCTGATCGCAGGTCTTATTGCCACAGATGTTGGTGTAATGCGCCAACTCTTGGGTGCCGGTAGAAACCTTAATTAAGCCGGTTCCAATGACGCCCAGCCAAAGGTCGTTGTTTCGGTCCAGAAAAAGCAATGACGGCTCGGTTTCCATATCCAGCCGAAAAGGCACCGGCTCGGATATTGATGCCGTTACTTCGTCGACGGATGCGCTGAAAATCTCTTTTCCGGTCGAAAAGTAAAGCTTGCTGTTGATGTGATCGAAGACGGCACCCTGGATGGATCCAACGGGCAGGGAAAAGTGTTCATTTCCCTGGCCATCCAACAGTGACAACCCCGCCGTAGTGACCATCAGCTTGAGCTCGTCAGACAGGGAGGAAAACTCTTTGATCTGACCCTGGAATCGAAGGCTTCCAAGTTTATTGCTCTTGTAGTTGTAGACGATCCCTTCGCTTTGGCCGGTCGCCAGTAAGATGTCCTGATTATTGAGAGTGTGGATACCGGCGATGCCAAATCGTTCGGTGGACTGCGCGACGGTGAACCGGTTGTTTCTCTTGTCGTAGATGATCAGTCCGGATTCCGTGCCAACAAAGAGGTAATCCTCGTTGGTGTGGAGTGTCCAGGCTTTTTTGTTTAGGGGAATGGGGAAAGGCTCGAAGAAGTCGCGCTCTTCGTTGTATTGGTAGATCTGCTGATTTGTCACCACCCAGAGCTGGCCATCGGCGTCGATGTGGAGCATACGGATGGTGTTGTAGCCAAGCCCGTATTCTTTCTGGTTGGCGGTGTGGTAGGACTTGAACGTGCTGCCGTCGAAGCGATTGAGGCCGTTGATGGTCCCGACCCAGATAAAGCCATGGCGGTCCTGAACGATGCTGGTAATCGAACTTTCCGAGAGATTTTGCGCCCGCCCAAATTCGCTGAGGTTATAGGCCGGGGTGAGCTGGCGCCCAGAGGCATCTGCTGTCAGTGTGATACAGAGAAGAAGCAGCGCAATCCATGGCTTCATCGGGCATCCCGTTAAGTTCGATTAAAACTAATTAGTTATTGTTATCAGTGGGTAACGATAGCACTGGAATGCAGTCACGCCAACACCTGAGGGGGATTCATCCGCGGATAACCGCTCCCCCCCACCACCAAGGTGTTACAGGATTTTTCTTAAAGCGACCAACCGCCTGAAAAAATGGAATGTTGACCTAGAAATCGATCAGGTCGGCCTGGCCTTTGAAGTAGGTGAGGTCGGTGATCTGACGCTCGCCGGAGAGTGGCTCATGTTCGCTGTGTGAGCCGCCAATGGAGTAGAGCACCAGGCGATCCGGGTTGCTGCAGCGCATCTGCTGCATCATGTAGCGGATCAGGTCGGCACGCTCCAGTCGCTGGATCGCCTCGGCGATGTGCTCCCGATGGTTAAAGTCGGTGTCCTTGTTGCCGATGCTGACCCACAACCGCTGAGCCTTGGACTTGAGGTTGTTGTCCTGCTCCAGGATCTGGTTGCACACCGCGTCCTTGGTGGCTTGCCACTGGCTGGCGGAGATCTGCATCAGGGCGTAGCTGTAGTCGGCGATAAACTGGTCGATGGATTCCAGCAGCTGCAGCGGACCGGCCACCGGACTCTGAATGTAGAAAATGATGCCCGGACAGCGATTCATCGGTACGTAACTGGTGCCGACCATGTAGCCCAACTGCTGCTTGGTGCGCAGCTCGTTAAAGAAGCTGCTCGACATGCTGTGGTTAAGCAGGCAGAACAGCGCCATCTTCTCGATGTCGCTCTGACGCGACTGGTAGTAGACGATGATGGCACTGTCCTGATGGTCGTGGACGATCTCGCGCAGTATGGTGCCGCGCCCCTGAATGCTGATCAGTTGCCGCTGCACCTCCGGACCCGGCTGTGAGACCTGGGACAGGGTTTTGTTCAGACGTTCGTTGAGGCCCTCGGCTTCAGCCCGCAGCCAGTCACCGTAGATCAGTCCCTCGATGTGGACCTGTTGATACAGGGTGTCGATGTGATGGTGGAGCTGTTCCAGCGTGCAGTCTTCCAACGCGGCCGCCATGTTCAGTGGCTCATGGCTGCGTCGTTGCAGGGTGGAGGTCAGAGCGTTGAACAGCCGGGAAATGGGACGGGCGGTGCGGATGCCGTTCCAGTTGCGGATCAGCTGCGCCTTCAGTTCGTTAAATCGCTGGGGGGCAAAGTCCCGCTGGCGGGCTTTGCGCAGCAGCAGGTCGAGCAGCTTCTCCTGCCCGCCGGTAAAGCCGCTAAGATGCAGGGTCAGCCCGCCCTGATGGGGATAGATGTTGTAACTCAGCCCGGCCACCTCGGCCTGGTAGGTGGGCTCCGACAGGGAGTCCATCAACATGGCAATGTAGAGCCGGGTGAGTGCCGCGGTGCGGGCGTCGTGGTGACAGGCTTCGCTGTCCAGCGCCAGGAACAGGTGGGCCTTGGGCACATTGAAGTCCTGGTCCTTTTTGTACCAGAGGGTCAGGCGCTCCTGTTCAGGCAGCCGCTCGGGATCCCGGTTTGGGCTGTTTTCCTTACGGGGTTCCAGCAATCCAACGAGGTAGGGGTTGGGTTCCGGAAGGGCCATTTTCGGGTGGCGCTCGCCTTCCAGCCAGCGGGCCCGTCGCGCCTCGCTCAGGGGCAGGCAGGCGTACGGCGTGTCGTACCATTTGGCGGTGCGTTCTGTGGCCAGGTCCGGGGCGATCAGTGTCAGCCGGATCCCCTCAGGACGGAAGCGTTCGAGAATGGCGCGAACGGTGGCGTGGTCCAGCCCATCCATCCGGTAATCGCCGTACACCACATCCCCGGTCTCGTAGTGGTGCATGTTGATGGCCAGGTGGCTGGCGAGATCCAGCGGCTTGCTGGGCTCCTGGAAGCGGAACGCGCGCTCGAGCAGCTGTTGCCGCTCCGCATACCGCCAGTCTTCGATGCCGTCAGTGCGGATCATCTCAAGGTACTGGAAGGTGAGGGCGAGGATGCGGTCCGGATCCTGAAGGCCCTTCTCCGTCAACTGGTAGCTGACGTTGTAGTCCTTGAAGTTGTACCCGTTGATGCCGCCGCCGGCACTCAACTGGCTGACCAGCCCTTCGTACTTGAGCACCGAAAGCAGGCTGCCGGGTCCCTCATACCCCAACAGGTAGGAGAGGTAGGTGAGGGGCTTGTGCCGGTACCAGGGGTCCAGTGCGGGCAGCGGGAAGGTCAGGGTCATCTGGCGCTGCCGCTTGTTGGGCAGCATCCGGATCTCCTGATTGAGGTCGGACGCCCGATACAGCGGTACGTCAGGCAATGCCTTGGTCAGTGACAGGTTGGGGATGGCAC
>CAZWED010000174.1:0-6988 GCA_964632645.1 uncultured Ferrimonas sp.
CTTGCACCCGGTTAACCGGACCATCGAACGCATCGAAGCTTTCTTTGCCGATCTGGGCTTTGATGTGGCATCCGGTCCGGAAGTGGAAGACGGTTTCCACAACTTTGATGCGCTGAACATCCCGCCGCACCACCCGGCGCGTACCGATCACGACACCTTTTTCTTCAATCCTGATCTGATGCTGCGTACCCACACCAGTGGTGTGCAGATCCGGACCATGGAAGCGACCCAGCCGCCGATCCGCGTGATCTGCCCGGGCCGCGTGTACCGCAACGACTACGACCAGACCCACACCCCGATGTTCCACCAGGTGGAAGGTCTGCTGGTGGCGGAGAAGGTCTCCTTTGCTGAACTGAAAGGCGTGCTGTACGACTTCCTGCGTAACTTCTTCGAAGAAGACCTGGATGTGCGTTTCCGCCCCTCCTACTTCCCCTTCACCGAGCCGTCTGCCGAGGTGGATGTCCGTCGTAAAGACGGCAAGTGGCTGGAAGTCCTGGGTTGCGGCATGGTTCACCCGAAAGTGCTGCAGTCCGTTGGCATCGATCCGGAGAAGTATGCCGGCTTTGCCTTTGGTATGGGCGTAGAGCGCCTGACCATGCTGCGTTACGGCGTGAACGACCTGCGTGCGTTCTTCGAAAACGATCTGCGTTTCCTGAAACAGTTCCAGTAAGGGGTGAACGATGAAATTTAGTGAATCCTGGTTGCGGGAGTGGGTGAACCCTGCCATCTCCACTGAGGAACTGTCCGAACAAATCTCCATGGCCGGTCTGGAAGTGGACGGCGTGGAGCCGGTGGCTGCCGCCTTCCACGGCGTGTTTGTGGGCGAAGTGGTTGAGTGCGCCCAGCACCCCGATGCCGACAAACTGCGCGTTACCAAAGTGAACGTCGGTGGCGACGAACTGCTCGACATCGTCTGTGGTGCGTCCAACTGCCGTCTGGGCCTGAAAGTGGCTGTGGCCACCGTGGGCGCCGAACTGCCCGGCGGCTTTAAGATCAAGAAAGCCAAGCTGCGCGGCCAGCCCTCTCACGGCATGCTCTGCTCCTTTACCGAGCTGGGTATCGATGTGGAAGCGGACGGCATCATCGAACTGCCGGCGGATGCCCCCATCGGCACCGACATCCGTGACTACCTGGCGCTGAACGACAACGCCATTGAAGTGGACCTGACCCCGAACCGTGCGGATTGCCTCGGTCTGGCCGGTCTGGCCCGTGAAGTGGGCGTACTCAACCGCCTGCCGGTGAACGAGCCGGAAGTGAAGGCGGTCGAGCCGGCCACGGACGCCGTTCACGGCATCCGCGTCGACGCGCCGGAGCACTGCCCGCGCTACCTGGGCCGCGTGGTGAAGAACATCAACGTTAAGGCGGAAACCCCGCTGTGGATGCAGGAAAAACTGCGCCGCGGTGGCATTCGCAGCATCGATGCGGTGGTCGACATCACCAACTTCCTGTTGCTGGAATACGGCCAGCCGATGCACGCGTTCGACCTCGCCAAGCTCAACGGTGACATCCAGGTTCGCCTGGCCCGCGCCGGTGACAAGCTGACCCTGCTGGACGGCAACGAGGTGGAGCCCCGCGAAGACACCCTGCTGATCGCCGACGACAACGGCCCGCTGGCCCTGGCCGGCATCTTTGGCGGCGAGCACAGCGGCGTGACTCAGGACACCACCGACGTGCTGCTGGAGTGCGCCTTCTTCAACCCGCTCTCCATCATCGGCAAAGCCCGCTCCTACGGTTTGCACACCGATTCCTCCCACCGCTTTGAGCGTGGTGTGGACCCGCAGCTGCAAGCCAAAGTGATGGAGCGTGCCACCGCGCTGCTGGTCGCCATCTGTGGCGGTGAAGCGGGCCCGGTGGTCGAGGTGAAATCCGAGGCACACCTGCCGAAAGCGGCCACCATTACCCTGCGTCGCGAGAAACTGGATGCGCTGCTGGGTCACGTGATCAGCGATGAAGACGTGTCCGAGATCCTGACCCGTCTGGGCTGTGACGTCACCGTTGTCGACGGTGGCTGGCAGGCGAAAGCCCCGAGCTGGCGCTTCGATATGGCCATCGAGCAAGACCTGATTGAGGAAGTGGCCCGCATTTACGGCTACAACAACATCCCCAATCTGGCGCCGGTGGCGGAACTGACCATGACCGACCACACCGAAGCCAAACTGCCGCTGAAACGCGTTCGCAGTCTGCTGGTGGACCGCGGTTACCAGGAAGCGATCACCTACAGCTTCGTCGATCCCAAGCTGCAGGCCCGTCTGCACCCGGGTGTCGAGCCGATGATGCTGCCGAACCCCATCTCCTCCGAGATGTCCGCCATGCGTCTGTCCCTGTGGACTGGCTTGTTGGGCGCGGTCGCCTACAATCAGGCTCGTCAGCAAAACCGCGTTCGCCTGTTCGAAAGCGGTCTGCGCTTCGTGCCGGATGCCGCCGTTGAGATGGGCGTGCGTCAGGAACCGGTACTGGCTGCAGTGATCGCCGGCACCCAGAGCGATGAGCACTGGGACATGGCCACCAAGACCGTCGACTTCTTCGACCTCAAGGGTGACCTGGAAGCGGTACTGGCACTGACCAATGACCCGCACCAGTTCGGCTTCCGGGCTGCCCAGCACCCGGCGCTGCACCCCGGCCAGTGCGCCGAGATCCTCAAAGGTGACAAGGTGGTGGGCCTGATCGGTGCCATCCACCCGCAGCACGAGAAGAAACTGGGTCTGAACGGCCGCACCATCGTGTTTGAAATCGAGCAGGCCGCGATCCTGGATCGTCAGCTGCCCGAAGCCAAACCGGTGTCCCGTTTCCCCGCAAACCGTCGTGATATCGCCATCGTTGTGGACGAAAGCGTCGGTGCCGGTGACGTTGAAAAAGTGATACGAAAAGTTGGCGGAAATCAGTTGGTTGCCGTAAACTTGTTTGATGTATACCGTGGGAAAGGTGTCAACGAGGGGCAGAAAAGCCTGGCGATTGCGCTGACCCTGCAGGATGTGGAACGCACCCTGGAGGAGAAAGAGATTGCGCAAGCCGTTGAACATATCGTTGCCACTTTGAAGTCAGAGTTCAACGCACAGTTGAGGGACTGAAAAACATGGCGCTGACCAAAGCCGAAATGGCAGAACACCTCATCGAGTCCTTGGGTCTCCATAAGCGGGACGCAAAGGAGCTGGTAGAGGCGTTTTTCGAAGAGATCCGCCTGGCCCTGGAGACTGGGGAGCAGGTCAAGCTGTCGGGTTTTGGGAACTTCGAACTCAGGGATAAGAATGAACGACCGGGACGGAACCCCAAGACCGGCGAAGACATCCCAATCACTGCCCGTCGGGTGGTGACTTTCCGGCCGGGCCAAAAGCTCAAAAGCCGGATTGAAGAATCGGATCACCTGGGTGACGAACGTTAAGCGTCACGACAATAAAAACGCCGTCTATGACGGCGTTTTTTTATGTCCGCAGACCTACTCCTTCAACAGGGATAGGTCAGTACGAAGACGATACAACTGGTATTCCGTGCCGTTGAAGTGGCCACTCCAGCTCTCCAGTAGCGCTTTGGCCTTGGCCTCGTCGCCCAGATGGCGGCCCAGCGCGGCGGCAAAGCCGGTTTCCGGTTCAGCCATCTCGGCATAGTTGGTGTAGGGCACCACCAGGTTCAGGGTTGGCTTGCCTCCCACGCCCCAGCTCCACGCCCAGTAATAGGGCCAGTTCATCGCTTTGGCGTTGTCGCTCAACGCTTTCTTATCCGCTTCCGTGCCCGCCCCCTCACCGGGTTTCACCTGATAGCTGGTGACCCCGAAGTAGGTGAAGCCGGGATCCCCCTCGGGCCAGCGGCTGTTGGCCATGTCCACCTCGGCAAAATCGTGCCCGACCTGAGCGATCAGCGGCGACACATTGTCCCGCCAGTGTTCACCGGTTTTGTGTTCGCTTTGCCAGGCCAGATAGCTGTCCACTTCCGGCCAGTTGGTGCAGCAACTGCGGATGATGTACTGGTTCAGGTTGTCGCCGAGGGTCGGCACGTACACCCGCCACTCACGGGGATCGCCCTTTTCTTTGCGAAATGCCACATGGCGCTTCAGCGCGGCTTCAAATTTGCCGGCTTCACCCACCTTGGGAGTGATGACCCACATTTCCGCCAGATTGTCGGGCTTGTCGGCGGCCATCAGAGAGAGTGGGAGCAGTAACAACGGAAAGATAAAACGACGCCATAGCAACTTCATGGGCTTCTCCTTTTGTCAGGGACGCGTCGAACACTAACCATAGCCGAGAGAGGGGCAAAATGCTTCGCAGGGAGAACGGGCAGTTACGCGGTACTGGCCTATGCTTTGGCATTGTCAATGCGAATGTAATTCTTGCAGGAGAAGTGACCATGTTCCGTCAGTGTGTGCGAGTGGTGATGTTGTTGGCCGGCCTTCAGTGGGCTGCCTGGGCCCGGGCGGATACGATGTTGATGGACGCCTTTATCGTCACCCCGTTACCGGGACAGCGGGCCCCGCTGGAGCAGGCGATCCATGATCATCTCAATTTCCGCCTCAGTAAGGGGGAGAGCCGCTCCTGGCTGCTGTATGCGCCAACGTTGGGCGACAACATCGGCCGCCTGATGCTGTTTCATTGCTGCGTCACCTGGGAGGAGCTGGAGCGCTATCACGTCTGGGAAGACAGTGAGGAGGTGATGACCCACTGGATGAACTTCGTCGAGCCCTTCGTCCAGGAGATGGGGCACTACATCAGTGAGGTGGACGCCAACAACAGCAACTGGGAAGGGGTCGAGGGGGTCAGTCCCTACCTTAACGTCACCGAACTCCACTTCCGTGCCGGCCACTGGGAACAGGCCCGTAAAGACGTGGGCACCCTGAGCGGCTACGCCAAAGCGATGGACTGGCAGCCCCGATGGCTCTGGGCCTGGCAGTTGGGTGGCGACCCGATCCTGAACCTGATTGTGCCCCAGGAGCGCCTGTCGGACATGTCGATGCAAACCGCCGGTTTTGAGCAGTTGTTGAGCGAGCACCTGGGGGATCGCGACAAAGCCAAAGCCCTGTTAGCGAGCTGGAATGAGCACTTTGTGAGCAGCAATATCCAGCTGTTTAAGCTGCTTCGTGCGGTGGACTCGGATCCCGTCGGAAAATGAATTGCGAAAAGTTGATCTGACTCGGAACTTGGCTCGGTTCTTTTGAACTGTTGAGAACTCTTCGTCTAAGGTGGTCTGCCTACGTGAGCCCCCGGCGTCATTGACGCGGCCAGACAACGAGTTCTTATGTCCAAAATCCAATCCGAACGTTTGATTCAGCACTTTATTGATCTGGTTAAGGTCGACAGTGAGTCCCGCAACGAAAAGGCGATCAGCGAGGCCCTGGCCGAACAGCTTGGTCATCTGGGTTTTGACGTACACCGTCAGGCGGTGGATGCGTCCATCTCCAACGGCCATAACCTTTATGCCCGTCTCGAAGGGACGCTGCCCGGCACCACGTTGCTGAGCTGTCATATGGACACGGTGACTCCGGGCAACGGCATCGAGCCGGTGATCGAAGACGGCATCATCCGTTCTCGCGGAGACACCATTTTGGGCGGCGACGACAAATCCGGCATTGCCGCCATCATGGAGGCGGTGCGCAGCCTGCGGGAGCAGGGCATGCCGCACCAGACCATCGAGCTGGCGTTTACCGTCAACGAAGAGTGCGGCCTGCACGGCTCCAAGCTGTTCGACATGAGCCTGGTTCAGGCCCAACAGGCCATCGTACTGGATTCCGGTGGCCCCATCGGCACCATCATCACCACTGCGCCCGGCGCGGAAACCATGACCGTCACCGTTACCGGCAAACCGGCCCACGCGGGCCTGGCGCCGGAAACTGGCATCAACGCCCTCACCGTTGCCGCCGATGCCATCAGCAAGATGAAGCTGTCCCGCATCGACGAGGAAACCACCGCCAACATCGGTACCGTGAAAGGGGGCAGTGCCACCAACATCGTCATGCCGACACTGACACTGGAAGCGGAAGCGCGCTCTCTGGACGATGCCAAGCTGGCGGCTCAGGTAGCGCACATGGTGGAGACCTTTGAGCAGGCCGCCGAGCGTCATGGCGCTCAGGTCACCATCGAGCGCAGCCGTGAGTATGACGCCTACCGACTGAGTGACGATGAGCCGCTGGTACAGAGCATCAAGGCCGCGTTTGCCGCCAACGGCATCGAAGGGGTAACCAAGTCCACCGGCGGTGGTTCCGACGCCAACGTGTTTAACGGCAAAGGGTTGAAAACCGTTAACCTGTCGACCGGCATGGCCAAGGTCCACACCTGTGAAGAGGAGATCGCCGTGGCGGATCTGATCGCCATCAGCGAGTTCCTCCACACCTTCCTGAGCCGTTAACGCGGACGACGGGCCCTCGGTGCAACGCTGACAGTGAAAAGGGATGGCAATGCCATTCCTTTTTCTTTGTCATCTCTAAACCACTGCCTTTGGATGGGGTTATCGTCAGTTCGGGGCTGTCGGGACTCTTGTTCGCATCGAAGGCTTAGAAGTCGAAGGAATGTCGGCATCCGTTTCAATGAGGGTTGGCGCGGCGGCAACCGTCCGCCTGAGCGTGGGAGAGTAATCGAGTTTCATACTGCGCCGAGCTAGCCAATGACCTCAGCGGTTCCAAAGCCGGTTACATGGAATTCCGGTTACAACCTTTGGGCGGTATCCGATGGATGTTCACTTAACCTTTTCGATTCGTAGTGTGGAGTCGACCGTAGCGTGCGCCTGTGGCGCACGGAAACCAAGTGGATTCGGACTTAACGGGACACCCACCTGAGTCACTTTTAGGTGTTTAGCGTTGCAGGGGCACGTCGCTTAGCTCATCGGCCAAAGTCGTTTCCTTGTTGCCCCAAATTCTGAAGCAGACAATCGTCGGCAAGCATCTGCTGCTCATTTTTATGCGTACAATAGTCGGTAGCCGCACAAAGGCGCATTACATAGCGATTTAAATGTTCTGGATAATCATCTTACTCATCATCACATTAGGCGTCTTCTTGCCGGGTATGTG
>CAZWED010000175.1:0-6957 GCA_964632645.1 uncultured Ferrimonas sp.
TGGTGGCCCAGACAGCGGACAACTTCTACCGGCTGTTCCCTGCGGCGCGCGCATAGCCCGGGACGACAGTGAAAAAAAGGGGCGTGCTCAGGCACGCCCCTTTTTTGCTGCGGATAAAAAAAAGCCCGCGACGACTCCGATGTCACGAGCTTAGGGGAAGCGGGCGACGCCAGTGAAGGCGCCTTGTAGCCATAAAGCGTAGACGATTACCGTCGTTTTGCAGCCGCTTCCCGGATTTTTTGGTAACGGGTCGTAAATCTCAGCGCTGGCTGATCTTATCCCGCACCAGCTCCCGCGGCAGACCGTTCTTCAGGCGCGCGCCGACCCACTTGGCCAATCCCAGGGGATAGCCCTGGTAGGTGACCACCACTTCCCCTTTTCCTTCCGCCTGTTGCCGGGCCACATCCCGCCCCATCAGGTACTGCTCAGCCTCGGATTCATCCAGCGTCACCCCCTGTGCACTACGGTGTGGCAACGCCATGGCCGCCTCGTGGAAGGTTTTGAATCCCTTTTTGTGCGCTTCCACCAGCTTGAGGCCCATGCGGTCCATGCGGATCCGGCCAATCAACTGATCCATCCCCTCCGGGAACCACCAGAACTCCTTGTCCCGGGCCATGATCGTCCCGTCCGAAGGCAGGGTGAGTCCCAGCTGGCTCTGCAGATGATCGCGAACGGCGTCGGCGTCTGCGCGTTTGGCCGGCAGATAGGGGAAATGGCCGAGTCGGGGCTTCTTCACCGGGGTCGGGACGGAAGCGGTTTTGCGCAGGGCCGCAACGAAGAACCCTTCGGAGTCGTAGATTTGCGGCCAGATATGGAGGAAGCCCTCCTCGGTGGCCGCTTGCTCGGCACCGGGGAACAGGTCCGCCAGGTTTTCCACTTCCACCGCATCGGGATACTGTGCCAGCAGGTGGTGACAGACGTCCTGGTTTTCCCGGTGGTTCAGGGTGCAGGTGGAGTACACCAGCAGGCCGCCGGGTTTCAATGCGGCAAACGCCGACTCAATCAGGTCTCGCTGTACTTCCGCGATGGTTTCGATCGACTCCGGGTTCCAGTTGGCCATGGCGTCCGGATCTTTACGGACCGTGCCTTCGCCGGAGCAGGGCGCGTCCAGCAGGATGGCATCAAACTCCTCCGGCAGCGTCGGACCAAACACCCGGCCATCAAAATGGGTCATCACCACATTGCGGATCCCCAGGCGCTGCAGGTTGGCGTGGAGTCCCTTGAGGCGGCTGGAGGAGTACTCGTTGGCCATCACCAGGCCCTGGTTGCCCATGGTGGCGGCTATCTGGGTGGTTTTGGACCCGGGGGCCGACGCCACATCCAGTACCTTGTTGGGGTGGTGACTGTGAGTGAACAGCGCTGTGGGCGGCATCATGGAAGACGCTTCCTGGATGTAGAACAGCCCGGCCAGGTGCTCAATGGTGTTGCCCAGAGTCTGACTTTCATCCTCCCGCTCCAGCCAGAACCCTTCCGGGCACCAGGGCACGGGGGTCAGGGTCCAGCCCTTGGGGCGCATCTTTTCGACAAAGGCGTCGGTGCTGATCTTCAGGGTGTTGACCCGAATTGAACGGCGCAGGGGTTGGCTGCTGTACGCCACGAAATCATCAAGGGTAAGATGGTCGGGCAGAATCGCCTTGATACTGTCCAGAAAGTCTTGGGAAAAGGGCGCCATGGCACGGGTCCGTGAGGGTAAAACGGCGGCAACTATAACACAGGGGACGTAAGGTGGGGACAGGGTGTTAAACAGAGTGTGGGGCGGGTTCTTCCTGTTGTCCGGTTTGGCGGCATTGGTGCAGTGGTACGGCGGAAATGCGGCGATTTTCGCCACGTTGATTGAGCAGTTGATGGCCATGGCCAGGCTCTCTGTCGAGATCGTTATCGGCCTGGCCGGCGTGATGGCACTGTGGATGGGGTTACTCAAAGTGGCGGAGCAGGCCGGCCTGACCGAGCGTCTTGCGGTGTGGCTTTCGCCCCTGTTGCGCACCCTGATGCCAGAGGTGCCCAAAGGGCATCCGGCGTTCGGCGCCATCACCATGAACCTCTCTGCCAATGTGCTGGGGCTGGACAATGCCGCCACCCCCATGGGGATCCGGGCGATGAAAGCGCTGCAAAGCCTGAACCCCAAGCCGGATACGGCAAGCAATGCGCAGATCCTGTTCCTGGTCCTGAACACCTCCTCCGTGACCCTGTTTCCCATTGCGGTGTTGCTGTATCGGGCACAACAGGGGGCGGCCAATCCGGCCGAGGTGTTTGTGCCGATTCTGCTGGCCACCTGTGCCTCAACCCTGGTCGGGTTGTTGTGCGTTGCCTGGGTACAGCGCATCAATCTGGTTAACCGGGTTGTGCTGTTCTGGGGGGCGGGCCTGTTGGCGACGCTGCTGGCGTTGCTGGCGACGGTGGCCGGCTACAGCGCCCAGCAGTTGCAGGAATTCTCGGTGTTTTGGGGCAATTTGGCCCTGTGTGGTTTTATCGGCCTTATCCTGGCGGCAGGCTATTGGCGGCGCGTACCGGTGTTCGACCGTTTTGTTGAGGGCGCCAAGGAGGGGTTTCACACCACGGTGGCGATCGCCCCTTATCTGCTGGCGATGCTGGTTGCCATTGGCGCATTGCGCGGTTCCGGCGCGCTGGAGCTGTTTTTGGATGGCCTGCGCCATCTGGTGGTCGCTGCCGGCTGGGACAGTCGCTTTGTTGAGGCGTTACCCACGGCCCTGATGAAGCCGTTCAGTGGTTCAGGCGCCCGCGCCATGATGCTGGAAACGATGAACAGCCAGGGGGTGGACTCGTTCGCCGGGCGATTGGCGGCGTTGTTCCAGGGCTCGACTGAAACCACCTTCTACGTGCTGGCGGTGTATTTCGGCAGCGTCGGGATCCGCCACTCTCGGCACGCCATACCCTGTGGCCTGGCGGCGGATCTCGGTGGGATCCTGGCCGCCATTGCCGTGGGGTATTGGTTCTTTGGGTAAGCGTTTAGAAGTGCGGTTGCCAGCTCAGCCAGTCGGCTTCGGCCCGGGGGGCCAGTTCAAACCGTGCGCCGTTGTTGAGCGGCGCTGCGGTTGAGGCTTCAGTGGCAAAGGCGATGCCGCCCACCAACAGGGTTTCCAGCGATTCAGCGGCGATCTGCGCGCCGCTGAACCAGCCGACATCGACGTAGAGGCCGGACGCGTTCCAGAACCGGCTGCTCTGGTTCACCAGATGCTGATAGCGGGGTTCAAACTGCACCTCGATATCGACCGAGGCACCGTCTTCCGCCAGCCGGGTATGCACCACTTCCCCCACCTTCATCTGCCGGTACAGCACCGGACTGCCAATCTTCAGCGACCCCAGGCGCGGCTGGTTCAGCACCAGTCGCAAGCCATCGTCGTAAGGCAGCAGCAAGGGGGCTTCCTGTTGCAGGTTAAAGGTGTCTTCCCGTTCAACGCTGTGGCCGGGCAGGGCGGCGATGTAGTTGCCGGTCAGCAGGGTATCGAGGTGCTTGGCGCCGGCCAGTGACAGGTCGGCGGTGACCAGGTAAAACTGCGCGTCCTGCCTCAGGAAGTGATCCTGCCAGCGGGGGTCGAGTTGAGCCGTCACCTGCTGGTGCTTCAGGTCGTCGCTGAGGGTGACAGCCTGCACCTCGCCCACCTGATGGCCGAGGTAGCGAATGACCGCCCCCACGTTCACCTGGGCTTTGGCGTGGGCATAGAGGGTCAGGGTGGTGCCGGGGTTCAGGGCGGACTGCCGGTCGTCGTAAATGTGATGGTCCGGCCCGCGGGCCGTCTCCAGATGATCAAAGCCCAGACCACCACGCAGCAGTTGGGGCAGCGGGCCGGCCTGGATCTCAACACCGGCCAGAGAGCCCTGAACCCGGATGTTGCTCTGATGCCAGAAGCGGGCCTGATCGGTCAGCAGTGCGCGATAACCGGGTTTGACCGCCAGCGCCACGTCAAAGGCGTCGCCGGAGAGGCGGATGTCGCTCACCTTGCCCACTTCCAGTTCGCGGAAGTATACCGGCGCGCCCACACCCAACCCATTCAGGGAATCGGCGGTCAGCGTCACGGATACCGACGGGCCCTCCAGAGCCTGTTCCCGACTCGGGTGGACGGTAAAGACCTTGTCCGCGTCGGCGGCGTCCCCTTCGCCAGTGCTGAAACTGATGCCGCCACGCACCAGGTTCATCAGGGGCGCGCTCTGGACCCGGATGCCGGACAGGTCGGCGTCGACCGCCACGCCGCTGTGGCGCCAGAAGCGGGAGCGGGATTTGACCAGTGCGTCATAAGGCCGGCTTACCCAGGCCACGGCGTCGATGCCGCGGTCTGTCAGGTTCAGTTGCAGGATCTCGCCAACCGGAAAGCCGCGATAGAGCAGGGGAGCGCCCACGGCCAGACCCTCTGCCGTTGCTTGCGTTAAACGCACCAGGCGACCCTCGCCGGGTGCCAGGGGGCGTTGGTCGTTGAGGGTAAACCGGTCCGCCGGCTCCCCGTCTCCGGGCAGCAGGGCAATAAAGTCGCCAAATATCAGGGTGTCCAGATGTTTGACCCCATCCAGCCCCAGCTCCGCACCGGCCCGCCAGAAGCGGCTGCCATCGTTGAACAGGTGGCGATACTCACCGTCAATGCGCGCTGACATCACCACCCCTTCCGGGGTGAGATCGAGCTTAACCACTTCGCCCAGCTTCAGGCCACGGTGCTGGATGGGCGTACCGGGCCGCAGCCCTTCGGCGTTGTCGGCGGTGAAGGTGACGGCAAAACTGGGTTGCGCTTCATCGACATTGTCGTAAAGCGGGTAGGTGGTACCGGGCCTGGCTTCGTTGCCGGCATCCGGTGAGGAGAAGCTGACGCCGCCACCGAGCAGGGAGGCCAGGCTGTCCATTTCCACGTTGATGCCATCCAGTCCGGCCTGAAAACGCGCTCCGGAGGTGTTCCAGAAGCGGCTGTTTTCCCGCACCAGTGAACGGTACTTGGTCTCAATGACGGCGGTCAGGTGGACGTTGCGGCTGTCGGGGTCCAGTTCGTACTTGATGATCTGGCCCACTGGGATCTGTTGAAAATAGACGTTACTGCCGACATCCAGCGAGCCCCGGCGCTCGGCGACGAGTTTTACCGTCAACCCGCCGTTCTGGGCGGCCAGCAGCGGCGCCTCAAAGGTGCCGTTAAACTGGGTTTTTCGCGGCCCCTCTCCGGGCGACATGGTGATGTAGTTGCCACTGAACAGGGCGTCCAATCCTTCGATGCCGGTGAGTGAAGCCTTGGGGGTGACCAGCCAGAACTGGGTGTCGCGTCGCAGCAAGTCTTCCACCTGATGACTCATCTTGACGGTAACCTCAACGCCGCCCTCTTGATGCAGCACCACCTTGTTGACCTGGCCCACCACCAACCCCTGATAGCGCACCAGGGTTTTGTTGGCTTCAATGCCATTGGCCGAGGGAAAGTGGATTTCGATTTCGGTGCCGCGCTCCCGAACGTAGGAGGCCAGCAGCCAGGCGCCCAGAAGGAAGGCGGTGATCGGCAGGATCCAGATGGGAGAGAGCAGCTTTTTCTTAGCGACTTTCGGCGTCTTGGTGGCGGTCATTGGGGTCTTCACATTCGAGATCCCACAACAGGCGGGGATCGAGGGTTTTCGCAGCCAACTGGGTGAACAGGATCACCAGGGCAAAAAACGTCGCGGCGGGCGCAGGTTTGGCATAGAGCAGTTGCCCCATATTGACCAGGCTGACCACGATGGAGATCACAAAGAGGTCGAGCATGGACCAGCGCCCAATGAATTCAATCACATGAAAGCTGAAGGTCAGCTGTCTGCGGGACAACTTTAGCCGAAACTGGATGGTCAACAGTATCAGACTTAGGCCGATGATCTTGGCCAGGGGCACCAGAATGGAGGCGGTAAACACGATGACGGCAATGGCCACCATGTCGTTTTCAATCAGCGAAAGAATGCCCGAATAGATGGTGTCGTAGGTGGTGCGCCCCTGGTTGGTCAACTGGGTGATCGGCAGGCTGTTGGCGGGGAACAGCAAAAAGATGGAGGTCAGCAGCAGGGCCCAGGAGTATTCGAGGCTGCGCGGCTTACGGTCGTACACCGTAGAGCCGCAGCGCGGGCAGTGGTCGGCGTCGTGCACGACAAAGCCGCACCCGCCACATAAGCGCAGGTTTCGGTCCAGGCCCCGCTCCGGTCTGGGTCGTTCAGTCGCCATAGAGTTCGTCATAGTGCTGCCACATCAGCTCGCGATTGTATTCGTATTGCACGTAAAAGGTTAGTACGAACAATAAGATGTAACACAGTGTGCCCCATCCGTAAGTCAGGTCGGCGATGTCCACCAGCTTAAATATGGAGACAAAGAGGCTGATCATGTAGATCTCCACCATGCTGAGCTGATCCAGAGTGGGGTGGTGGAGCAGCAACCAGCGGAGTACCTCCCGGCCTTTGCCCAGTCGCAGCAGAGTCAGCTGCATCAGAATGGAGAGCAGCAGGAGCAATGGCGCAATCACCCCGGCCACCAGCACCGCCAGTCCCACCAGCACGAACCCCTGTTCCATCACCACCATGGCGCCATACAGCACCGTGGTCTGGCGCAGGTTGCCCACCAGATCGATCTCCAGAATCGGCATCAGGTTGGCGGGGAAGTAAAGCAGCAGTGCGGCGATCACCAGTGCCAGCAGGCCCCCCATATCGCAGTAAGGGGCATCATAGATGCGGCTGTGGCAGCGCGGGCAGAACGCGCGCATTCCCCTGGGTAACGCTCGACGACGGACATAGGTGTCACAGGTTGGACACAGTAACGGGTGACTGGACAATCAAGGCGTCCTGCAAAATGAACCGGTTATTGCGTACGAGTGTACTCAAATTGATGGGCCATTTCAGTCGAATTGCCCCGTAACTGTCCGATCAGCGGCATCTCGGGGTGCTAATCCTTGACTGACAGGGCGTAAACTGGATTAATGGCAGGCTGTTGAGAACTCTGCATTACGGCCATGTCTGTAC
>CAZWED010000176.1:0-6954 GCA_964632645.1 uncultured Ferrimonas sp.
GCAGCACGACGAGGCTGCCCAGTTCAGCCTGGGGGACCACCGTCCAATGGACGAGATCATCTACGAACTGGTTACCGAATCCGGTGCCATTCCGTCGTTCTGCACCGGTTGCTACCGCAAGGGACGCACCGGCGACCACTTTATGGGTCTGGCCAAGCAGCAGTTCATCAGCAAGTTCTGCCAGCCCAACGCCCTGATCACCTTCCGTGAATACCTCAACGATCACGCCAGTGATCAGACCCGCGAAGCCGGAAACGCGTTGATCGAGCAGGAGCTGGCGAAGATGAGCCCGGCCCGCCGCCGCAACGTCAGCCAGTGCCTGACGCAAACCGACGACGGGGTAAGGGACATCTACCTATGACCCGAACCGTGACGCCACCGGACGGCGCGCTGACCGGTTGGGTGGGGCTGGACCCGGAAGCCCTGATTGAGGCGATGGAGTCCAGCTGCACCGTACTGTTGCACGCGGCGCTGTACAGCAACTTTGCCCACAACGCCATCGGCGAGGCGCTGGAGCGCCAGCTGGCCCGCGGCGATCTGGCTCGCCTGATCCTGATCTCCAGCGGCGAGGGGGCCTGGCGGCCCGAGTTTGAGGCGATGTTACGGCCGACCCTGTCGCCGGAGGCGCGGGCGGAACTGGTGCGGCAATCGGACACCTGGTGTGCCGACCTGCAATGCCGCTACCTGGAAAAGGTGATGTGGGTGCAGACCAATCAACTGCCGACCCAACCGGTGTTGATCTGCGATGACTTGATCATCGTCGGCCACTACGCGCACTCCCTGGTGCCCGCCTCCGAGGGGCTGTGGCTGGTGCTGGGCGGTCTGCCCGAAGGGCAGGTTGAGGAGTGGTTGGCCGGTGCGCCGCTGGCGCCGGACTGCTCCCATTGGCAGCGCGCCTGCTATCGCCATGTGGCGGAGTGCCGCGCCGCCCTGTCGCGAAGCCAGGACGGGGAGGTGAGGGCATGACCCAAGCCACTGGCGTTAAGGCGATCCGCCTGGATCGCGGCCAGATCCTCGCGCTGTTGGAGGGCGAGGACGACAACTGGCTGTTCCACCAGGCCGACGCGATCACCCGGGCGGTGTTTGCCGATGAGGTGTACCTGCGTGCTGTGGTGGAGTTTTCCAACCTGTGTCGCCACGACTGCCACTATTGCGGGCTGCGGCGCAGCAACCGCCAGGCCCGGCGCTATCGGCTGGATCGGGACAGCATCCTGACCGCGGTAACGCGTGCCATCCAACTGGGGATGGGCTCGGTGGTGCTGCAATCCGGCGACGACTACCGCTACCGACTTGATGACGTGGCCGCCCTTATTCGGGCGATCAAGGCGCAGGGCGACGTCGCCGTTACCCTGTCGCTCGGGGATCGCCACACCGAAGAGTTCGCCGCCTGGCGTGAAGCGGGGGCGGATCGCTACCTCCTCAAGATGGAAACCTTTCATCGCCAGCGTTTTGCTGAGCTGCGTCCCGGCGCGGATTTCGATGCGCGCCTGGCGCGGCTGCAAACCCTCAAACGATTGGGCTACCAGACCGGCAGTGGCGTGATCACCGATCTGCCGGGGGTCAGCAACACGCAACTGGCGGAAGACCTGCTGCAACTGACCGATCTGGCGCTGGACATGCTGGCCTGCGGGCCGTTTGTCGCCCACCCGCAAACGCCGCTGGCGGAATCGGCCAACGGTTCGGTACAAAAAAGCCACCGGGTCAGCGCCATTCTCCGCCTGATGAACCCGGGCGCCAACATCCCGGCCACCAGTTCGCTGGAGGCGTTGAAACCGGGTGCCCGGGAGCAGGCCCTGACCCGTGGCTGCAACGTGGTCATGCCCTCTTTTACGCCGGAAAACGTGTTTGATCGCTACGGCATCTACCCCGGCAAAAACAGCAGCACCCTGGCGCTGGAAGCGCGTCTTGAACAGGTGCGAACCGCCATACGAGCCACCGGCCGCTGTCCCAGCGCGAGCCGGGGCGACAGTCTGAGGACGCTCTATGTGTAATGCCGTAACCGATCAGGCCCCAAGAGGGATGCGATACCACATCGCGCTCGTGGGGCGCCGCAACGCGGGCAAATCGTCGTTGCTTAACCTGTTGACCGGACAGCAGGTGTCCATCGTCTCCGACACCGCCGGCACCACCACTGACGCGGTCAACAAACCCTTTGAGTTGCTGCCCCTCGGGCCGGTGACCTTTATCGACACCGCCGGCATTGATGACGAGGGGGAGCTCGGCACCCTGCGGGTGGCGGCCACCCGCAAGGCGCTCAACCGGGCGGACATGGCCGTGTATGTCACCGACGACGCGGGATTAACCGAAGCGGACCGCGCCTTTATCGACGCACAGCATGCCCTGGGGCTGCCGATGCTCGTGGTGTTCAACAAGGTCGACCTGTGTCCGCCTTGCGGCGAGGATCTGGCCTGGTGTGAGAGTCGGGGCCTGCCGGTTCAGTCGGCCAGCTCCGTGGCGGGGCAGGGACGCCAGTCCGTCTGCCAGGCGTTGTATGAGCTGGCGCCAGAATCGCTGAAAGCCAAAGCGGTGCTGGCTGCCGACTGTTACGGGCCGGGGGACACCATTGTCTGTGTGGTGCCCATCGACATGGCCGCCCCCAAGGGGCGGCTGATCCTGCCGCAGGTGCAGATCCTGCGCGAAGCGCTGGACCACAGCGCCATCGCGATGATCTGCAAAGAAACCGAACTGGCGCGCACCCTCGCCATGCTGCCAGCGCCGCCGGCGCTGGTGGTGACCGACGCCCAGGCGATCAAAACCGTAGCCCCGCTGGTGCCGGAGTCGATTCCCCTGACCACCTTTTCCAGCCTGTTTGCCCGTTTTAAGGGCGATCTGCCGCTGATGGTGGAGGGCGCGTCGGCGCTGGATCGGCTCCAGGATGGTGACCGGGTGTTGATCGCGGAGGCCTGCAGCCACCATGTGCAGGAGGAGGACATTGGCCGGGTGAAGCTGCCCGCACTGGTACGGCGCTACAGCGGCAAACGGATCGAGTTTGACGTGGTAGCGGGCCACGATTTCCCCGACAACCTTGAGTCCTACGCGCTGGTGCTGCATTGCGGCGCCTGCATGTTCAACCGGGCGGAGATGGTGCGTCGCTTGCTGGAATGCCAGCGGCGCGGCGTGCCGATCACCAATTACGGTGTGGCCATCGCCAAGCTGCAGGGGGTGATGCCCCGAGTGGTGGCCCCGCTGTTGGCCCGGGCGGGGTGACCGTCGGCCTGAAACGCAAAACGCCGTCCAGTGGACGGCGTTTTTGTCGCTTCAGAGCTTGTGCACGATGCGGCGGGCGACCCGGTCGTGGCAGCCGAAGTGGCTCCAGTCTTCGGTCAGCAACATGGTGTCCTTCTGCCGGCAGATGTGAGGCAGGAAGGTGTCATGGCAATCGGACAGCAGCTTGATGTAGTCATAACTGGTGCCGTTCTCCGCTTCGCGGGCACGCTCCAGCATGCGCTGGTAGGACAGCAGTGGTTCAGAGCGCAGATACACGACGGCGGTCACTTGCGGGTAGTGGTCCAGCTTGTCCCAGATGTCGTAGTAGTAGGTCAGGTCGGCGCCATCCGGACGGCAGGCTTCCTGCAGGTTGGCCTGGCAGAACACCAGGTCGGAGTACAGGGAGCGCTCCAGCACGTAGTTGTAGGCCGGATCCAGATCCTGACACAGCTCAGCGCGATGGTTGGTAATAAAGCGCTGGAACGCGATGCGTTGGCTCGGGTCCTGGGTGAAGGCAGCCAGCAGGCGTTGGAACTCCGGGTTGGTGTCCACGTCCTCCAGGATCATCTTCCAGGGGCGGCTGTCGATCTCGTTCAACCGCTCTACCAGTTTGGGCACCAGGGTGGACTTGCCCACGCCGATGTTGCCCTCGATCGCCACCAGTTCGAATTGCTGTGCCATCTCGTCCTACGTTGTCTGCCAAAAGGGCGCGCAAGTCTACTCGCTGGGCAGGCGCGGTGCCAGTGAAAATCGCCGGGATTTGGCGCTGCCTCATTAACTGGTGAAATGCTGAGCAAACGGGTTATTGGGTCGGTGAAAAAGTCGCCATTTTGCCCGCGCTGAACAGGGCGTAAACAACCGGTTCAGTTGGCGGTTTTTTCCCAGGTCGGTTGCGGTACACTAGAACGCAGTTTGACTCATCGTGGATCGCCCATGAAACAGGACCCGTCCGGTGCGCAGACGCGCACGCCGTTTTCTCTGATGCGCATTGACGTCAGTTTTGAACTGGCGCCCGAACACGTGGCGGGGGTCGAGCGTGCCCTCAGTGCCTACGTTGACCACCCGGAAGTCCAGACCGAGATCGTCACCTGCGGTTACGACCATGGGCAGTTCCAGCTGCAGCTCTGCTACTTCTCCACCACCGGGCATTACCGGACCGAACTGGCGTGGCTGCATAAGGCCGTGCAGAGCGTCGTTGTGCCGGTGCCGGTATTTACCGTCCAGATCCACGAAGACTGACCCGCCCGGCGGCGTCATTGGCCGACGCCCGCTGACAGGCGAACCGGGATCCGGTAGGCTCACCTTAACCCCGCTTAGCGGTTGTGAAACGAGGAATTTCTGTGCCATTGCTGACGTCGCTAATTTGTAATCAGGGCCGGGACAGCCGGGTGCGAAGCGCACTGGTTGGACTGGGCCTGGTGCTGGTCTTTCTGCTCTATGTCGCGCTGTTTGTTGCCGCCTCCCCAACGGTTCGGGCGGTAGCGGGCGCGCTGGTGGCGCTGCCCGGCGCCGCCGTGGTGCTGGCCAGTGCTCGGCGACGACTCAACGACAGCGCCCGGCCCGGCACTCTGGCGTTTGTCCTGCTGGCGCTCTGGCTGGCGATGGCAGTGGCCCAGCTGGCGTCGCCGTTCAGTGGTGTGGCGATGGCCGTGACCGGCCTCTTTGCCCTGGCGTCACTGGCCTTGGCGGCCCTGCCGGAGAGCCGTCAGCGTGCCCGTTTCGCGCCGGGCTCCGAGGGGCACCTTGGCTACAGCGGTCCGGTGGATCTGTCGCCGCTGGCGGCGGAACCGGTCAGCAGCCGCCAGCGGGTAGAGCCCTCACTGGACGGGTCGGCGCCGGTGATGGCGCCGCTGGGCGACGACGCTTCGCTGGCCGGTCTGGACGGCACCGCCAGCGGTGCCAGCTACTGGGATGACGAACCCCGCAGTGCCGGTCCGGGTGAAGTGCTGGGACGGCTGAGCAAACAGGTTCTGCCTGTGTTGCAGCGCCAGAGCAAAGCCCTGGGCGCCATCGGCGCGGCGGTGGTGCTGGCGGTGTTGCTGGTCACCTTCTGGCCGCCCTCGGCGTCGGAGCCGGATGGGGCGCAAGTCGAGGTGCCCGCCCCGGCGATAACGCCCACCGCCCCGGCTTTCGAGCACAGCGTCACCATGCCCGATACGTATGAGCTGTTGATGAACCATGACGGCCTGATCGTGAAGTGGCCCGGCGACCGGGCAGAACAGGGGACCTTGTGGTCACTGCTGACCGCACAGGGCGATCGCAGCTGCGCGGAGCTGCGGTTTAACAATGACAACCGCTACCGCCCGGTCAAGGTGGAGGTGTGGCCGGATGACGTCTACTACGCCTTCTTTTCGCCGCTGGACACCGCCGACATCGTTTATGACGTGGCGATGCGGGGCAATTTCACTCTCTGTGGCTACGATTTTGGCCTGCGCGGCTCCATGGACACCCTCCGGGCCCATCCCGCTTTTGCCCTCTATACCCGCCGCTGAAGCGCCGGTGACCGAACGCCCCCACTGATGGGGGCGTTTTTGTTTGCCCCGCCGCTTCGCTGGCCGCCAACCACATCTCGACAGCGCGTTGCCGCGCCTGCGCCCGTCAGGGAAATGCCGCCTCACTAGCGAAAGCGCCAAATTGTGCCTAGCCTTCAGTATGTTTCGGCTTGCACCCGCTGGGAAAGCCACGCTCTGTAGGGAAGTCTGGTGTCGCCGAAGCCGCGCCTGTGAGGCGCGTCCTTGCGGGAGACTGTGCGCTTATGGCCATCGCCATTGCTTTGCTCCTGATCCTGGTGGCGTCAGTGATCTTCCACTTCGTCGGCCCCTGGGATCTGCCCCCACTGGCGAGTAACTGGGGCGACATTGACCTGACCATCGGCATCACCGTCCTGGTGACCGGCCTGGTGTTCCTTGCGGTGATGGTGTTCACCGCGGTTGCGGTCATCAAGTACCGCTACCGCCCCGACCGCACCGCCGACTATCAGCCCGAAAACAAGAAGCTGGAGCTCTGGCTGACCGGCCTGTCCGCCGTCGGCATCGTGGCGATGCTGGCGCCGGGCCTGTACGTGTATTCCGAAGTGGTTGACGTCCCGGATGACGCCCTGCCGGTGGAAGCGCTGGCCAAGCAGTGGGGGTGGGCGTTCCGCCTGCCCGGTGATGATGGTGTGCTGGGCAAATCCGATGTCAGACGGGTCAGTGCCGACAACCCTTTTGGGCTGGATCCGCTGGACCCTGCCAGCCAGGATGACCGTCTGATCGAGACGCCAACCCTGCACCTGGCGCTGAACCGGCCGGTTCAGGCCCGGCTTCGCTCTCTGGACGTTCTGCACAATTTCTACGTGCCGCAGTTCCGCACCAAGATGGATGCGGTGCCGGGCATCGTCTCCTCCTTCTGGTTTACCCCCACCGTTGCCGGCGAGTTTGAAATCCTCTGCGCCGAATACTGCGGCGTTGGCCATTTCAACATGCGCGGCAAAGTGGTGGTGCAGCCGGAGGCGGAGTACGCCCTGTGGCTGGCGCAGCAGCCAACGTTTGCCGAAGCGCAGCTGGCGTTGGTGCAAACCTCCCTGAGCCCGTTGGCGCGGGAGGGGGAGAAACTGGCCACCGGGCAGGGCTGCATGGGCTGCCACGGGTTCGCCGCCAGTCCACTGGGGCCGAGCTGGAGCGGCATTTACGGGCGTAAGGAAGTGATGAGCGACGGCACCGAACTGACGGTGGACGAGGCCTATCTGGCGGAGTCGATCCGACAGCC
>CAZWED010000177.1:0-6949 GCA_964632645.1 uncultured Ferrimonas sp.
CACGTCAGGGCCGATGTAGCAGAACGGCCCGATGGTCACGTTGTTTCCGATTTTCGCGTCCGGAGGAACGACGGCAGTAGCATCAATCACGGTTTAAATCTCACGTTTGGCACACATCAGGTCGGCGCTGCAGACCACTTTGCCATCCACCAGGGCACGGGCGCTGTAGAAGCCAATACCGCGGCGATCCTTGATGAATTCCACTTCCAGTGTGAGGCAGTCGCCAGGCACAACAGGCTGCTTAAAGCGGGCGTTGTCGATGCCGGCGAACAGGTACAGGGCGTTGTCCTGCTTACCATGGGTTTTGAACGCCAGGATGGCAGAGGCCTGGGCCAGGGCTTCCAGGATCAGCACCCCGGGCATGATCGCCATATTGGGGAAGTGACCCGGGAAGAAGGGCTCATTAAAAGTGACGTTCTTACGCGCAACCAGGCGCTCGCCCGGTACGATTTCCAGCACGCGGTCCACCAGGACGAAGGGGTGGCGGTGCGGCAAGTATTCCAGGACTTCCTGGATATCCATGGTGTTCAGTTGCTCTGACAAAGCACTGTCCTCAAGAGAAAATTAGTCGTCGTCAGTGGCCAGTGCGGCCATCTGTTTTTCCAAATCGCGCAGGCGGCGGTACATCTCGTCCAGCTGTCGCATGCGCACGCTGTTTTTCCGCCATTGTTTTGCGTCCTGCAGCGGCGGGGGCGAGGCGTACAGCCCTTTCTCCTTGATGCTCCCGGTCACCCCGGTCATGCCTGAGATGTGGGTGCCGTCGGCAATGGTCAGGTGGCCGGCAATGGCGCTGTTGCCACCGATGATGCAGTACTTGCCCACGGTGGTGCTGCCCGCCACAACGGTGGCACCGGCGATCGCGGTGTGCGCGCCGATCACGTCGTTGTGGGCAATCTGGACCAGGTTATCGAGAATCACGCCCTCTTCGATGACGGTGTCATCCAGTGCACCCCGGTCGATGCAGGTGTTGGCGCCAATCTCAACCCGGTCGCCAATGCGGACGGAGCCGAGCTGCGGGATCTTAACCCATTGGCCCTTCTCATTGGCATAGCCAAAGCCGTCAGAGCCGATAACGGCGCCACTGTGTACGATGCATTCCGCCCCCAGCACCACGCCGTGGTACAGGGTCACGTTCGCCCACAGTTTGCTGCCGGCCCCGATCTGGGCACCTCGGCCAATGACGCAACCGGGGCCGATCTGGGCATTATCGCCGATTTGGGCGCCCGCTTCGATCACCGCATTGGCGCCCACGCTGACGTGTTCGCCCAGGGTGGCTTGCGGATGGATCACCGCGGTGGGGTGGATCCCTTCCGCCGAATCCGGCGTGGTGTCCAGCAACTGTGCGATCTGGGCATACCCGAGGTAGGGGTTCGCCATGATCAGCGCGTTGCCGTCGAAATCTTCCGCGTCCGCTTCAGACAAAATCACCGCCCCTGCGGCGGTGCTGTCCAACTGACTGCGGTATTTGCTGTTGGCCAGGAAGGCGATCTGCGAGGCGTTGGCATTGCTCAACGTAGCGACACCCTCAATGAGGGTGTCGCCATTACCCTGCAGACGAGCCCCTAAGGCGCTCGCCAACTGCGCCAGGGTCATTGTCGTCATGGATCAGTTGCCCTTGGAGATGGTTTCCACAACCTTAGCAGAGATGTCGACCTGCTCTTTGGCGTACAGTGCTGCACGGGCTTCCAGAACAATGTCATAGCCTTCGGCTGCGGCCACAGAGTCGATGGCACGCTTCACGTCCATCAGGATCTTTTGCTGCTCCTGAGCCTGACGCTTCTGCATGTCCTCTTCCAGCGCCTTGCCCTTCAGCTGCAGGTCAGCCTGCAGGGACTGGGCCTGACGCTCCAGTTCGGTCTTCTGCTGCTCAGACATCAGCGCGCCATCACGCTGGCTCTTCTCAGCCAGACCGCGCAGCTCTTCCTGCAGCTTGCGCACTTCCGCCATGCGCTCACCAAAGTCCTTTTCCATCTGCTGGCCGATGGCTTCTCGCTGGGGGTGCTGAGACACAACCGCGCCCATATCCACGATGGCGATCTTCTGCGCGGCCAGGGCGGCCGGAGCCAGGGTTGCCAGCATCAGGGCGGCGGTAGCAATCACTTTTTTCAAAACACTCACTCCTTCAAAAAGAATCTCAAACCCACGTCGCGTTAGAACGTGCGGCCAATGTTAAACGAGAAGACTTCCGTTCTGTCTCCCTCGTACTCCTTGATGGGCCAGGCCAGGCTGAACACCATCGGCCCCATCGGGGAAACCCACTGTACGGAAAGCCCGTACGAGGCCCGGATCCGGCCGGGGTCGGAGAAGTCCTGCAACTTATCAAACTCCGACTGCGGCAGGAAGCGGTAGCTGTCGTAATCAAACTCGGTGTCCCACACGTTACCGGCATCGACGAACAGCGAGGTCCGCACGGTGTTGCGGTACGCCTCATCCAGGAACGGTGTGGGCACGATAAGCTCGGCACTGAGGGTGGCGATGGCGTTACCCCCGACGGAGCGACCATTGTCCACCGAGATGGTGTCCGGGTCGCCGGGCAGGCCACAACCGGGGAAACCGGAGGGGTCCGGAATACAGGGGGTGCCGTCACCGGTCAGGTAGAACGCGCGCGGACCGACGGAGTTGGTTTCAAAGCCGCGCAGCACGGTGCTGCCGCCGGCGTAGAAGTTCTCCCAGAACGGCAAGATCTGGTCGTGCTCAACGCCGCCGTTGTCGTAGGTGCCGAAACCGTTGCCATAGCCCAGTTTACCCCGGGTCAGGAACACCCACTCGTGAGTGCGGTTCAGCGGATAGTAGAAACTGGTGTCGAAGTTGACTTTGAAGTACTGGTTGTCACTGCCCGGCACGGTCATCTTACCGGTCAGACGCTGGTTGTTACCGGCGGTCGGGAACATCCCGCGGTTCAGCGTACTGCGGGTCCAGTTCGCGTTCAGCTCAAAGTTGTCGAATGCCAGAGTCGTGGTCGGGTTATTCACGTCCGCGTAGATGTTGTAGAACTTCAACACCTGCTGGTAGGGCGACACTTCGGACAGTTCGTTGTGGCGATAGCCGATGCCGACACCCAGGCGGTTGTACTCGTTCACCGGCCAGGAGAGGTCAAAGCCCACACCGTAGGAGTCGTTCTTGTATGACTCCAGGTAGAACTGATCGGCGTCAAAGGCGGACCAGTAGATGTTGCCCCCGGCGCTGACCCCATCTTTGGTGAAGTAGGGATCGCGATAGGAGAGGTTGACGCTCTTCGAGTAGCTGTTGGTGTTGACGTTGATGCCCACGCTGTTGCCGGAGCCCATGAAGTTGCTCTGGGACAGGCCCAACTGCAGACTCAGCTTGCTCTCGGTACCGTAGCCTACACCGAAGGTGAAGGAGCCGGACGGCTGCTCTTTGACGTTGTAGGTGACGTCCACCAGATCATCGGAACCGGGCACCGGGGTGGTGGTGGATTCCACGGTTTCAAAGAAACCAAGACGGTTCAGACGCTCTTTCGACAGTTCGACGTTGCGGCTGTTCAGCCACGCGCCTTCCATCTGGCGCATCTCGCGACGCAGCACTTCGTCTTTGGTCACCTGGTTGCCGGTGAATTCGACGTTGCGCACATACACGCGCTTGCCCGGATTGACGTTGATGTTGAGGGTGACCTCTTTGGTTTCATCGTCAATTTCCGGGAAGGTGGTGACTTCGGGGTAGGCGTAACCGTAGCGGCCGAGGAACTTGCTGATCAGCTCCTCGGTAAAGGTCACTTCCGCGCCGTTATAGGTGCTGCCGGCTTCCAGCGGCACCAGGCGCTCCATCAGTTCACGCTTGTCCAGAAGCTCACCGGTCAGGTTGACCGCCTTGACGGTGTACTTCTCGCCTTCATCCACGTTGATGGTGACGTACAGCCCCTTCTTGTCCGGCGTCATCGCCACCTGAGTGGAGTCAACCCGGAAACGGATGTAGCCGCGGTCCTGATAGTAAGAGGTCAGGGTTTCCAGATCGCCTTCCAGTTTCTGTTTCTGGTAGCGGCGGTCGCCAAAGAAGTCCCACCAGGCAACGTAATCGGTCAGCTCAAGCTGGCTGATCAGTTCGTCGTCCGCAAAGATGGTGTTGCCGACCACGTTGATCTGGTGGATCTCGGCGGCATCGCCCTCTTTAAACTGGAACTTCAGCTCAACCCGGTTGCGGGGCAGGTTCACCACCTGGGCATCCACCCGGGCGTTGTATTTCCCCACGCTGAAATAGAAGTCCTGAAGGCCCTTCTCAATCTCGGTCAGGATGGTGCGATCCAGCGGTTCACCCACTTTTACGCCTGAGCTGTCGAGACTTTCCTGCAACTGCTCATCCTTGATGTCTTTGTTGCCATCAAGAACGATGCTGGAGATGGTGGGACGCTCGGTCACTTTGACCAGCAGGGTATTCCCGTCACGGGATACCTGCACGTCTTCGAAATTGGAAGAGGCATAGAGGGCACGGATGGCCTGTTGCAGCAGCAACGGATCCAGTTCGTCCCCAACTTTGACGGGTAAGTTGAGCAATGCCGCCCCAAGGGCAACACGCTGCAATCCTTCAACTTTAATGTCGCCAACGACAAATGGCTCGAAACCGGCGGCTTGGGCTTGACCCGTACAGGTCACCCCGACCAGCAGCATCGACGCCATGATTTTATTCAGTCTCATAGACGCGTTTCTTGTTATTCCCTTAGTCCCTAAAGTCGGGCGACATCGTTGACAATGGCAATGGACATCAACAACAGAAGTAGCGCCGAGCCGATTCGGAAACCGATCTCCTGTACCCGCTCCGGCACCGGACGACCCGTTAAAAGTTCAATAAAGTAATAAAGTAAGTGGCCACCATCAAGCACGGGCAGCGGCAACAGGTTAATGATGCCCAGATTCACGCTGATCAGGGCGAGGAAGCCGAGGAAGTAAACCAGGCCAAAACCGGCTGTGGCTCCGGCTCCCTGGGCGATGGAGATGGGACCGCTCAGACTCTTCACCGATACGTCACCGGTGAACAGTTTGCCAATCATTTTAAAGGTCAGGGAGGTCAGTTCCCAGGTCCGGGTGGCGGCTTTGCCCAGGGCGTCAAACACACCGTACTGGAGGTCGATGCGATAGGCTTCCGGCCAGGCTTCACGTCCCGGCGCCACACCAATCTTGCCAATCAGCTGGCCGTCCTCAAGCTCGCCTTTGGGCACCATGGTGAAGCTGAGGTGCTCCCCATCCCGCGCCACTTCAATCGCCAGCGGTTTGTCCGCGTGTCCCTGAACCAGGCTGACCAACTGGGTCCAATCCTGGTAGGGCTGCCCCCCCAGGCTGACCAGACGGTCGCCCTGACGGACCCCGGCGGCGTAGGCGGCGCCCTGTTCGTCAACAAACGCCAGGATGTCGGTGGCCTTGGGCGACCAGGGCACCAGCCCCAGGCTGGCCAGGATGGATTCGTTTTCCGGGTTCACCTGCCAGGTGTGGGTGTCCAACACCACTTCACGCTGACCGCCACCGGGGGCTTCCACCACCAGAGGGATGCGTTCGTTGCCCAGTTGGCCAATCAGCGCCAGGTTGACCGCTTCCCAATCCAGAACCGACTGCCCGGCCACCGCGGTGATCAGGCTCTTCTCTTCCAGTTGGGCCGCTGCGGCGATGGAGCCTTCAACCGGACGGTCGAGAACCGGCTTCACCGCCGGCACCCCAATCAGGAACATCATGTAGAGCGCGAAGAGCGCAAACGCGAAGTTCGCCAAAGGACCGGCAGCCACCACCGCAATGCGTTGCCAGACCGGCTTGCGATCAAAGGCCTGGGATTCCAGTTCGGCGGGCAGGTTGTCGACCCGGCCATCCAGCATTTTGACGTAACCGCCCAAGGGGATGGCGGCCACCACATACTCGGTGCCATCCGCACCGGTACGGCGCCAGATCGCCTTGCCAAAGCCGATGGAGAAACGCTCCACCTTGACGCCACAGCGTCGGGCCACCCAGAAGTGGCCGAACTCGTGAACGGTTACCAGGATACCCAGGGCAACCACAAAGGCGCCCAGGTTCCACAAAAATGCCAGCATCAGTGTCCTCTACTCAGCCAGTCCCGCGCCAGTGCACGAGCCTGGGTATCCAGTTGCGTCAAGCCTTCCAGCGTCCCCAGGGGCGCCAGTTCAGCCTGCTCCAGACAGTACCCATTTACCCGGGCAATGTCACTAAAGCGGATTTGGCCTTCCAGGAAGGCGGCCACCGCCACTTCGTTTGCGGCGTTCAGTACGGTAGTGGCCTCCTGACCGTGATGACAGGCCTCAATGGCCAGCTTCAGGCAGGGGTATCGGGCGTAATCCGGTTGCTCGAAGGTCAATTGTCCGACCCGGAAAAAGTCCAATGGTTCCACACCGGCCCGGATCCGATCAGGATAGGCCATCGCGTGGGCAATGGGGGTACGCATATCCGGTTGCCCCATCTGGGCCAGTACGGAACCGTCCTTGTACTGGACCATGGAGTGAATCACGCTTTGGGGGTGGATCACCACCTGGATCTGCTCCGCCGTGGCGTTAAACAGCCAGCGGGCCTCAACGTATTCCAACCCCTTGTTCATCATGGTGGCGGAGTCAACGGAGATTTTCCGGCCCATGCTCCAGTTCGGGTGCGCGCACGCCTCGTCCGGCGTAATGTTGTCGAAGGTGGTGATATCACGGGTGCGGAACGGGCCGCCGGAGCCGGTCAGCAGCAGATGGGAGATGCCGTTGCCCGCCAGGTCACAGTAGCCCAGGCGGGTTTGAACGGGCTCAGGCAGGCTCTGGAAGATGGCGTTATGTTCTGAGTCAACTGGCAGCAGCGTCGCGCCGCTCCGGGCGACCGCGTCCATAAACAGCCGACCGGAAACCACCAGGGCTTCTTTGTTGGCCAGCAAAACCCGCTTGCCCTGCTCCACCGCCTTCAGGGTGGAATGCAGACCGGCGGCGCCAACGATGGCCGCCATCACGGTGTCCACCTCAGGC
>CAZWED010000178.1:0-6945 GCA_964632645.1 uncultured Ferrimonas sp.
TTCAATGGTCAGCGGGATGTCATTGAAGCCACTGATGGCGTTTTGTTCGTCGAGGGTGTACAGCGAGGTCTTCGCCAGAGACACGACTTTGTTGGTTTCCAGAGCGCTGCCGTTGATTTTGAAAACCAGCGGAATGGACAGGCCCTTGGCGGCGTCGGTCAGGAAAGAGGGGCTTTGCAGTGTGACGTTAACGTCCTTGTAGTCGTTGGTTTCAAAGCGCAGCGTCAGGTTTTGCTTTTCCAGGGCGCTGTTATCGGCCTTGGGGATCATCGTGATCGGGCCATCCCAGGTGCCGGAGATGTCGACGACGTTCAGTGCAGTGTCGACGGAAGCGCGGATCTGAACCACTTTGGTTGCTGCAGTGGCGGTGGTGGCCGCGGTGGCGATGATGGCGGCCAGGGCAATCTTATTCCCAAGTTTCATTAGATTTGTCCTTGTACTCAATTATCCATTTTGAATGCGCTCAACCTTTTTAATAACGACTCAACAGCACGAACGAGCGCGATTAAAAAATAAGCGGCAGTGGTGGTTGTCTCACTCTAATTATGTAAAGCATCAATTAGATTGTGCTCATAATTAAACGGGGCAAATAAGTGTGGATAGCCCATCATGTTTGAGACGTGTCTAACGCTACCGATGTTCACGACCGTAAACAATCGGAACTGAATCCTGATTTGTATATCAGGTGTATCCGCATTAAATTAGAGCAAGTATTCGAAATTAAAATTGTTTAAGATACTATTCGCTGGGGAAAGTGTAATTAATATTTATCGTTAAACATCATCTGGCATAAACCTGTGCTTCAGCAGGCGCAGGGGAATGTTCAGGCGGATGGTCAACCGCTTTGACCGTCAGAATGGCATCCGGCACCGTTGGTGATTTCCGACCCTTTCGGGGTGCGTGCGGGCAAAGAGGGCAGGGTCGTCAGACAAAAAACGCCTGCAAGGGCTTGGCTTGCAGGCGTTTTGTGTTTTGGTGAGCGAGGGGCGCTTACCCTTCGTCGTAAGGGGTGGCCAGGGTCGCCTCAAGGGTGTAACCGGCGGAAAACTCTTCCACCGAGAAGCTGGTGGTGTGCAGGGTACCGGTTACCCAGATGGCGTCCCAGATGATGTCCAGCGGAATGCCCTGTTCGTATTTGACGTAAACCAGCTGGTTGGTTGGCGGCGGCGGTACGTGAACACAGGCACCGAAGTAGGGCACCAGCAGGAACTCGGTAACCTTGGTTTCATCCCCCTCCAGCGGCACGATAAAGCCGGGCAGACGCACGGTTTGCCCGTTCAGTTCCGGCACCACCGGCCCGGTGGACTGGATCCAGGGGTCGGCACCGCCCATCAGCTCCTCTTCCGGACCAAAGGGGACGCCACCGTGGGGGTTGTCGGGCATCAGGGGTTGGTTGCGTTCACTCTCCGGACGCAGGTCGTCCCACTCCAGTACCCGGACCTCCGCCAGAACCTGGGTGGAAAACAGAAGGCTCAGGGCCAACAACACGATGTTTTTCATTCCTTCCTCACAATCGTTGGGTCAGGCCATCGGCCAGGGTGTGTTGGTAGGCGCGCCAGGCGGGGATCAGCCCCGCAGCAGAACCGGCCAACTGTACCGCCAGCATCATCCAGAGGATGGTGCCGGAAGGCAGATTTAACGTTAACAGCAAACCGTACTGGGCCTGGGCCAGCGGCGCAAGCACCAGGATGACGCCCTGCGCCAGCAGGTAGCCCAGCAGGGTACCGACCAGCGCCAGCAGGGCCGCTTCGGCCCACAGCAGCAGGAAGATGTGGCGAGGCCCGGCGCCCATGGCGCGAAGAATGGCCATCTCCCGACGGCGCTCGTTGAGGCTGGCCAGCAGGGTGGTGAGCATGCCGGTCAGGCCGACGGCCACCACGAAGCCGGCGACAATCGCCAGGGCTTTTTCCGCCTGGCCGAGCAGGGTCCACAGCTCCGCCAGTGCCATGCCGGGCAGAACCGCAGAGAGCGGTTCGCCCCGGTAAGTATTGATGGCCCGTTGCACGCCCAGCAGTTGGAACTTGCTCTCCAGCCGCACCAGGAATGCGGTGAGGGTGGTGGGGGTCAAATCCCGTTGTTGGACCTGCCCGGCGTCGATGCCGTGGGTGCGCACGCCGCCCTGCCACCCGACGTGGATCGCCTCGATGGCTTCGAGGGAAACGTGCAGGGTGCGGTCCACCGGAGTGCCGGTGGGGGCGAGGATGCCGACCACGGTAAAGGGCATGTCGTCGTGCATGGAGAAGCTGGTGGAACCACCGGCACCGTGGGCCAGGGCGAGCTGATCCCCCAGTCGGTAACCCAGCTTCCGGGCCACTTCGGCGCCCAGCACCACTTCAAAGAGCCCGTTGAACTCGGTGCCCTGCGCCAGCGTCAGCGGTTGCTTCTGGCCAAAGCGGTAGTGCTCAAAGTAGGCGTGGTTGGTGCCCAGTACCCGGTATCCGCGGTGTGAGTCCCCCAGCGCGAGGGGGATGGTCCAGGCGATGCCGCGGGTGTTGGCCAGTTGCTGGTAGGTGTCCCAACCGATGTTGTTGGTGGGATTGCCCAGACGGAACACCGAGTAGAGCAGCAGGTTGATGTTGCCGCTGCGGGCGCCGACCACCAGGTCGGTACCGGAGATGGTATTGGCAAAGCTCTGTTTGGCCTGAGTACGCACTAACTCCACGCCGATAAAGAGGGCGACGGCTACGGCGATCACGGTCAGGGTCAGCAGGACGCTGGTCAGTCGGTTGCGCAGGCTTTGCAGCATCAGCTTCAGCATGGCACCACCTCCGTGCCGCCCTCGTGAACCCGCAACTGGTATTGGCTATCGACGCAGTCCGCCAGGGCGGGATCGTGGCTAACCAGCAGCAGGCTGGAGCCGGCGGCCTGACACTGTTCGGTCAGCAGCGCCATAAAGCGGTCCCGGCTGTCCGGGTCGAGCGCCGAGGTGGGTTCGTCCGCCAGGATCAGGGCCGGGGCGCCCAGCAGGGCGCGGGCCACCGCCACCCGCTGCTGTTGGCCAACGGACAGTTCGGTGACTGGACGGGTCAGCACGGAGGCTGGCAGCTCCATGGCGTCCATCAGGCGCTGCACCTCCTGTTCCGGATTGGCCACCCGTTTGCGCCGCTGGGGGGCGAACTTCAGCGGCAGCACGATGTTGTCGTGCACGCTGAGGTAGGGCAGCAGGTTGAACTGCTGGAAGACGATGCCCATCGCTTCCGCCCGCAGGCGATCCCGCTTGCCGGCGCTGAGCGTGGTGAGTTCGCTGCCGGTCAGCCGCAGGGTGCCGCTGTCGGGCTTCAGCACGCCGGCCACCAGATTCAGCAGGGTGGATTTGCCGCTGCCGGACACCCCCTTGAGCATGGCGCGCTCACCGGCGGACAGCGTCAGGCGTGGCAGGTGCAACTGCCGGCCCGAACCGGGCCAGCGATAGTGCAGGTCGTGGATCTCGAGCTGATGCATGGGTTCACCAACGGGCAGAGGGGGTTGAGGGGGTCAGTTCTGCCCCGCCGCTGCCGGTGTCGTTCAGGCGTTGCAGGGTCAGCTGGTGGAGCGTGGGGTAGTGCTCAAACAGGGCCACGTCGATGGCGTCAACCGGGCCTTGGCAGGTCCAGAACCATTGGGCTTCCAGCTCCATATGGCCGGCCGCGTTGGGGTCGTCCAGCCCGGCAGGCGGGGTCAGGCTGACGTCGGTTGGCTGGCAGTCGGCGCTGGCCGGAAAAGTAAACCAGTCATGGCCATCGCTGAACTGGGCCAGGGTTTGTTTGACCCGCGCCTCCTCCTGCGCGTTTTGCGGTGCCCGCTCAAAGCCCCAGAGGCTGTCGGTTGGCAGGGTCAGGCTGATCATGACCGCGTTGCCTTCCTGGATCAGCGCCAGCGCGCCGACACCGTGTTGATGGGCGCCGTGCTGATGCGGGTCATGGCCGTCCTCGCGGTGGCTGTCGTGATCGTGGTCAGCATGGAGGGAGGCGTCAGCGTGGGGTGGCTGACCTGGTGCGACGGTGTCGGCGGTGGCGTGGTCATGATCGTGGCCATGCGCCCCGTGCTCATCGTGAGGCTGGCAGGCGGCGAGGGTCAGTGCCGCAGTGAGGGCGGCAGTCAGGGTTAATGCGTTCACGTGGTACTCCCAAAACAAATTCCGATTAAGCAAAACGGTGCAGAGCGGAATGGCAGCAGGGAGGGTCACGGTTGCCGGTGAACGGCAGCAGGGGCGGGGGGGCGACAGGGACGGGACAGGCCAGGGCGTCAATGGCGACCGCACTGGCCTGAATCGTTGGCACGTCGCCGGGCAGGGCGTGCAACCAGTGGTGAATCAGTTGCCCCTGGGCGCAAAGGGCGCTGCCATCCTGATGATGGAGCGCCTCTGCCAATGCGTGGCTGGCCACCAGGGACAGGCACAGTGCCCATCCCAACAGCAGTGTGGCGACCAGTCGCCGCAGGGGGCGGTTAGCCAAGCAGGCCGAGCACCACCTCATGGTGGTCCTTGGTCTTGAACTTGTTGATGAACTGCTCGATGGTGCCGTCAGGGCCGATCAGGAAGCTCAGTCGATGAATGCCATCGAACTCGCGACCCATAAACTTCTTCGGTCCCCAGACGCCAAAGGCGTCGGCCACGGCGTGGTCTTCGTCCGAGAGCAGGGTGAAGTTCAGCGCATCCCGCTCGGCAAATTTGGCCAGTCGTTTAACCGGATCGGGGCTGATCCCCAGCACTACGACGTTTTTGTCGTCCAGTTGCGCCTTGATGTCGCGCAGGCTCTGGGCCTGAACGGTGCAGCCGGGGGTCATCGCTTTCGGGTAGAAGTACACCAGCACCCGCTGGCCGGCAAAGTCGCTGAGGGACACGTTGTTGCCGTTCTGGTCCTGAAGGGTGAACTGGGGGGCCTTATCGCCCGCTTGCAGAGTCTGCATCCTTTCTCCTTGTCTGGTTCAGTCTGAGTGTGCGCCTTCCATACGTCGGAAGCGGCAGGTCAGGTTCAATCCGTCAGCCAGTTCGCTGAAACTGTGTTCCAGAGCGTCCAGGTCCACCCGTGCGGTGGCGTTGATGCGCACTTCCACCTGCTGCAGACCTGAGTCGTCATCGTCCTTCTTCCGGGCGGTGGAGGTAAAGCCGGCCAGATCCAGTTCCCGGTCGGCCAGGAACTGGGTGATCTGTTTCATGGTGCCGCGACGGTCCTGGCCTTCGAACTCCACCACCAGGCGGGCAGTAAAGTCCACCGGAGTGTGTTCGGAAGTGCGTTTACAGATGGTCAGCAGCTCCCATTGGGCGGCGTGCACCGGCAGTTCATTTTCAAGCCTGGCGATGGCGGCGTAACTGCCGCCGACCAGCATAATGAGGGAAAACTCGTTACCGAAGATGGCGACGCGGCTGTCGATGATGTCGCAATCGCAACTCGCGGTCAGTTTGGCCAGCTTATTGACGATGCCGGGACGGTCGGTGCCCATGGCGGTAACAGCCAGATACTGGGTCATGTTCGGTCCTATCTTGGTCGGGGCGACCGTTGAAACGGAAAAATAAAGGCCCCGGGTTCCATATGATCGCGGCCATGCTAGCACAAAGGGTTTCGCAGGTCGCTCCCTTGTCTTCAACCAGGTGCAACAGTACCATAGCTGCCTCTATATCGTGGGGAAGAGACGGGATGTTTCGAGGCAGTATTGTGGCCCTGGTTACGCCAATGAACCAGGATGGCTCGGTGGATTTTTCCGCTTTGAGCACACTTGTGGAGTTTCACATCAAGAACGGCACCGACGCGATCGTTGCCGTAGGCACCACCGGCGAGTCGGCCACCCTGAGCGTGCCCGAGCACGTCTCCGTGGTGAAAGCCGTTGTTGACCAGGTGGCGGGCCGCATCCCGGTGATCGCCGGTGCCGGCGCCAATTCCACCGCCGAAGCGGTGGCCCTGACCCAAGCCTGCGACGAGGTCGGCGCGGATGGCATCCTGAGCGTGACCCCCTACTACAACAAACCGACCCAGGCCGGCCTGGTGGCGCACTTTACCGCCATCGCCAACGCCACCGACAAGCCGATCATCCTCTACAACGTTCCGGGCCGCACCTGCTGCGACCTGAAACCTGAGACGGTTGCGGAACTTAGCCGCGTGAAAAACATCGTAGGCATTAAGGAGGCCACCGGTGACCTGTCCCGTGTGACCCCCCTGCGCCAGCTTTGCGGTGACGAGTTCCTGTTGCTGACCGGCGATGACCCGACCGCCATGGCCTTTATGCTGGCGGGAGGTGACGGGGTGATCTCGGTGACCAACAACGTCCGTCCTGCCGAGTTCAAAGCGCTGTGCGATGCCGCCCTGAGTGGCAACATCGCCGCCGCCCGTAAGCTGGATGCCCAGCTTTATCCGCTTTACCGTGCCCTCTTTATTGAGGCCAACCCCATTCCGGTTAAGTGGGCAATGGAAGCCATCGGGGTGACCGAGCGCACCGTGATGCGTCTGCCCCTGACCGAGCTCACTGAGCAAGGAAAAGAAGAAGTGCGAGAGGCCCTGGCCGCCTCTGAGCCTGTTTGAGGGAAAGGAATGAAACACAATCGCTTAGCCATCGCCGCCCTGGCGCCGGTTCTGATCCTGGTGGGGTGTGCCACGCCGCTGGAGCGTCGTCAGGCCAGCGGTGGCTTTGACTACCTGGAGCAACCTGCGCCAACGCCGTTGGTGGTGCCTGCCGGACTGGACGCGCCTCGTGCCAGCCGGGAGTTTGATGTGCCGCCGTTGGGCAGCAATGTGGACCGGGAGGTCATCGGGCCTCGTCTGGATGTGCGTCCGCCGCTGCAGGTTTTGCCCCTGGCACCGGGAACCCGTTTGCAGGAGTCTGCCGACAGCGTGACCGTGCTGGTGGAAAGCAACCAGGATGACCTGGACCTGGCCCAGGAGATCCACGAAACCCTGCTGAAGTTCCTGTCCGACAAGTCCATCGGTGTGGCCCGCGATGACGGCGGGGTGATCGTCACCGACTGGATCGAAA
>CAZWED010000179.1:0-6921 GCA_964632645.1 uncultured Ferrimonas sp.
GGGGGTAGCTGGCGCAGACCACCGATTCGCAGTCGTTACGCCAGTTTTCCGGTTGGGTTTCCAGTGCTGTGATCTTGGGCGTGTCCCGGGGCAGTTGCGGATGACCAAAGACTTCTGCTGTGCTCACTTCCACATCAGGTACGACGACCAGGTACCAGGGTTCTTCCACCGTCACCGGGCGCAATTTCTCCCCCACACCGTCCGCCATCGCCGCGCGCCCGCGCACAAACACCGGCACATCGGCCCCCAGTGCCAGCCCCAGATCCGCCAGGGTGTCCTCGTCAACCTGGGTGCCCCACAGGTGATTCAGGGCCACCAGGGTGGTGGCCGCATCGGAAGAGCCGCCGCCGAGCCCGCCGCCCATCGGCAACACTTTCTCCAGGTGGATGCGCGCCCCCAGGCGGGTGCCGCTGTGGGCCTGCAAGCGTCGCGCGGCGCGAACAATCAGGTTGTCGTCGTGGGCCACACCGGGCACCGCCGGGCTCAGCGTGATCGCCCCGTCGTCGGTGATGTCGAAACTCAGGCGGTCGCCCACGTCGAGAAACTGGAACAGGGTCTGCAGTTCGTGGTAGCCGTCGGGGCGACGGCCATTGATGTGGAGACAGAGATTGAGCTTGGCCGGGGCGGGCCAGAAGGCGCTGGAGGACATCAGGGTTCCGGTTGCCAGTGGGAAAGGGCCAATTTTAAGCGTTGATCGTCCCGGCGCAACTCGATCTGCACCGGCACTTTGTAGCCGGACAACTGTTGCCAGCCCAGATAGCGCAGCTGCCAGCGCTCACCGGTCTGGGGATGCACCAGTGCCAGGGAGGCCACGTCACCAAAATCGTCGTACTGCACCGACTCGGCCCCGCGGGTGTCCCCCAAAAGATATCGGCTGATCTGTGACAAAGGCAGGGGCCAGCCGGTCAGGCGTTCGATAAGCTGATCCGCACTGTCGCCCTGGTGGGTTTCGCCGTCGAACTGCACCTGGGCCAGGCCGGGCTGGCTGTTCAACACCAGTACCGTGGTGCCCAAGGGTGTCGAGAGTCTCAGATCGTCCTGGCCGGAACTGGTACGATGACGCCAGCTCAGGTTGGCGGACAGCCGTTCATCGGGTTGGATAACCGCCAATTTTCCCCGGAGATGCCAGTTGGGGGCGTCCGCTGCAGGCGCCTCGCCGGGGGGCGTAGGTGTGGCGCAACCGGAAATGACCATAATGAAGAATAAAAGCGGTAACGTTTTGAATGGTAGGTTAAGCATTTCTTTCCAACTTTGTGCGCCACGCCTCAGAGATGAGGTTGCGAGCGGGAAGACGTCCCAGTTTTATTTCCATCGTAATCCGCTTTGTGCATAGAATTGTTGAGCCGCCACGGATTGCCAGAAAGATAAGGGCGAGTTAGTTACGAAGCCATGACGTTAGTTGCTATTGGAATCAATCACAAGACCGCCAGCGTTTCGTTGCGGGAGAAAGTGGCCTTCGGCCCGGACATCCTCACCGATGCCCTAAAGAGTCTTGCGGATCAGACCCGAACCGGAGAGGCGGTGATCCTCTCCACCTGCAACCGCACTGAGCTGTACACCAATCAGGTGGAGTGCGAGCGACTCATCCAGTGGTTGAGTCAGTTCCACAACCTGAACGAGTCAGAGCTGCGGGAGTGCATCTACCTGCACACCGGGCAGTCGGCGGTGCAGCATTTGCTGCGCGTTTCTGCCGGCCTCGACTCGCTGGTTTTGGGCGAGCCCCAGATCCTCGGTCAGATCAAACAGGCTTTTGCTGACGCCAAACGCGTCGGCACCATCGCCCACACCCTCGATCGCTTGTTCCAGCATACCTTCAAGGTGGCCAAGCGCATCCGTACCGAAACCGAAATCGGTTCCTCTGCGGTTTCCGTGGCCTTTGCCGCGGTGAACCTGGCCCGCCACATCTTTGATGACCTGTCCCGTTCCCGCGTGCTGCTGGTGGGGGCCGGTGAAACCATCGAGCTGGTGGCCCGTCACCTGAGCGAACAGGGCGTGACCAACATGGTGGTGGCCAACCGAACCCTGGCCCGCGCCGAAGGGATGGCGGCGGAGTTCGGTGCCAGAGCGGTAACGCTGCCGCAGATCCCCGAGCACCTGGCCGACGCCGACATCGTGATCTCCTCCACCGCATCGCCGCTGCCGATCCTGGGCAAAGGCATGGTGGAGAACGCCCTCAAAGCCCGTCGTCATCAGCCGATGCTGCTGGTGGACATTGCGGTGCCGCGGGACATCGAATCCGAGGTGGCGGATCTGGAAAACGCCTACCTCTACACGGTGGATGACCTGCAGGGCATCGTTGAAAAGAACATGGCCTCCCGCCTGGAAGCGGCGGAACAGGCCGAACTGATTGCCCATGAGCAATCCAGCGAGTTCATGAGCTGGCTGCGCAGCCTCGATTCGGTGGCCACCATCCGCGCCTACCGCAACCAGAGCGAACAGCTTAAGCAGGACGCGCTGCTGCGTGCCCAGGAGCGCCTTGCTGCCGGGGCTGACCCGGAAGCGGTGATGCTGGAGCTGGCCAACAAGCTGACCAACAAGCTGATCCACTCGCCGACCCAGGCGTTGTCGAAAGCGGCCCGCTCCGGGGATCTGGACAGCCTGGAGCTCTTGCGCGGTGCCCTCGGCATCGACGACAATTAAGCGATTCTCCATCCCCAATTAGGATGCGAAACGGAAGCCTCGGGCTTCCGTTTTGTTATTTCGCCACGTCAGGTGGCCGCAATTAAGGTATCCGATGAAGCCGACCGTTTACGCCAAACTGGAAGGGTTGCTGGAGCGCTACGAAGAGGTTCAGGCGCTGCTGGGCGAGCCCGATGTGATCGCCGATCAGGAGCGTTTTCGTGCCCTGTCCAAGGAGTACGCCCAGCTTGAAGCCGTTGCCAAAGCGTTTCTGGCCTATCAGCAGAACCAGGAAGACATCGACACCGCCACCGAGATGCTGGCCGATCCCGAGATGAGGGAGATGGCGGAAGAGGAGCTGGCTGAGGCCCGCGCCCAGACCGCGGCACTTGAGGATGAGTTTCAAATCCTGCTGCTGCCCCGCGATCCCAATGACGACCGCAGTGCCTTTGTCGAAATCCGCGCCGGCGCGGGGGGCGACGAAGCGGCCATTTTCGCTGGTGACCTGCTGCGCATGTACAGCCGTTACGCCGAGCAGAAGGGCTGGTCCGTTGAACTGATGTCCGCCAGTGAAGGCGAACACGGCGGCTATAAAGAGGTGATCGCCAAGTTCAGCGGCGATGGCGTTTACGGTGAAATGAAGATTGAGCCCGGTGGTCACCGGGTTCAGCGTGTGCCCGCCACCGACTCCCAGGGTCGGATCCACACCTCCGCCTGCACCGTGGTGGTGATGCCGGAGGTGCCGGAGGCGGAAGCGATCGAGATCAACCCGGCGGACCTGAAAGTGGACACCTTCCGTGCGTCCGGCGCGGGCGGTCAGCACGTCAACAAAACCGACTCCGCCGTGCGCATTACCCACCTGCCCACAGGCACCGTGGTGGAGTGTCAGGATGAACGCTCCCAGCACAAGAACCGCGCCAAGGCGATGGCGGTGCTGTCCGCCCGCCTGCAGGCTGCCGAGGATGAGAAGCGCAAAGCGGAAGAGACCAACACCCGTCGCTCTCTGGTGGCGTCCGGTGATCGCTCCGAGCGGATCCGCACCTACAACTATCCGCAAGGGCGGGTGTCCGACCACCGCATCAACCTCACCCTGTACCGCCTCACCGAGGTGATGGAGGGCGAGTTGGGGGCGCTGATGACGCCGATCCTCCAGGAGCATCAGGCCGACCTGCTGGCGGCCCTGGCGGAGGAGGCGTAAATGCGCCTGGATGCCTGGCTGGCGGAGGCGACCGCCCGGCTGGCGGGGCGCAGCGACAGCCCGAGGCTGGACGCGGAGTTGCTGCTGCTGTCCCGTCTGGGCAAGCCGCGCAGCTTCCTGTTTACCTGGCCTGAGCATGAGTTGGCGCCGGCGCTGGTGACGCACCTGAACGGGCTGCTGGCCCGTCGCGAGGCCGGTGAGCCGGTGGCCCACCTGACCGGCCAGCGGGAGTTCTGGTCGCTGCCGCTTAAGGTCAACGCCACCACGCTGATCCCCCGTCCGGACACCGAATCCCTGGTGGAGGCGGCGTTGGCCCTGGGCCTGCCCGAGGACGCCGAGGTGGTGGACCTGGGCACCGGCACCGGCGCCATCGCCCTGGCGCTGAAAAGTGAGCAACCGGGCTGGCGCATCACCGGAGTGGATCGCATCGCCGACGCCGCGGCACTGGCCCGGGCCAACAGCGAGGCGCTCGACCTGCCGATCACTGTCCACGAAGGCAGCTGGTTTGAACCGCTGGCGGGGCAGCGGTTTGACCTGGTGATCTCCAATCCCCCCTACATCGATCCCGAAGACCCCCATCTCGACCAGGGGGACGTGCGGTTTGAGCCCCGCTCTGCCCTGACGGCGGAGGAGCACGGGCTTGCCGACATCCGCTACCTGGCCCGGGCCGCGCAGTCCCACCTCAAACCCGGCGGGGTACTGATGGTGGAACATGGCTGGGATCAGGGCGCCGCCGTGCGCAGCCTGTTCACCGAGGCGGGACTTGAGCGGGTGACAACCGGGCGGGATCTGGGCGATCGGGAGCGTTTCACTCTGGGTTTCCTGGCCGGGAACGAGTAACCTAAGCCCACTCTTTTACGGAAGGAAATTCAACGATATGGAATGGTTCTATTCCCTCTACCCCGGCCTGAAGCATCTCCACCTGGCGCTGATTGGCGCCAGTGTCGGCTTCTTTATCCTGCGCTTTATCTGGCTGATGACCGACTCGGCGCTGCTGAGCCGTAAATGGGCTCGCATCGCGCCGCACGTGCTGGACACCTTCCTGCTGCTTTCCGGTTTGCTGCTGTGTGTCGCCATTGCCCAATACCCCGGCCAGGTGCCGTGGCTGACGGAGAAGATGATGGCGCTGGTGGCTTACATTGTGCTGGGGGTGATCACCTTCAAGCTGCAACGGGGCAAACTGTTCCGCCTGGTGGCCTTTTTCGGCGCCCTGGGCTGGGTTTACTACATGGCGTTGCTGGCGCACACCAAAACGCCGATTCTGCTGGGCTGAGGCCCTCGCAAACCATAAAGGGGGCCAGGACGGCCCCTTTGTGCATCTTGTCTGCGCAACCTTTACAAGGAGATTGGCATGTCTGAAGTGATGATCACCAACCCGGCGTCGGTGCTGGGGTTGTTGATGGTGGTCCTGGGCGCGGTTTTTTACACCTCCACCAGTCCGCACCCGTTCTGGCGCCGCATGTACCGCTACGTTCCCGCACTCCTGCTCTGCTATTTTGTGCCCTCGCTGCTCAACACCTTCGGGGTGATCGACGGCAGCGACAAATCCCTTTACTACGTTGCTTCGCGCTTTCTGTTGCCGGCGGCCCTGGTTCTGCTGACCCTCAACCTCGACCTGAAAGCGATCGCCTCGCTGGGGCCTAAAGCGGTGGTGATGTTCCTGGCTGGCACACTGGGCATTGTTCTGGGGGCGCCCATCGCCCTGCTGCTGGTTTCCTCGCTGTTTCCCGAACTGCTTAACGGCAACGGTCCCGAAGCGGTGTGGCGGGGCATGACGACTGTGGCGGGCAGCTGGATCGGCGGCGGCGCCAACCAGACCGCCATGAAAGAGATCTATGGCGTGGGCGACACCATCTTCTCCGCCATGATCGCCGTTGATGTGCTGGTGGCCAACGCCTGGATGGCGGTTCTGCTGGTGATGGTGCCCCGGGCGCACGCCTGGGACCGCCAGGTTAACGCCGACACCTCCGCGCTGGAGGCGCTGCAGCGCCGCATGGCCGCCTGGCAGGAGGAACACGCCAAAATTCCGCTGCTTCGTGACCTGATGGTGATCCTGGCAGTAGGCTTTGGGGCCACCGGTCTGGCACACTATGGGGCCGATGTGCTGGCCCCGTGGTTTACCGCCCACTTCCCGAATCTGGAGAAGTACAGCCTGCACTCCAGTTTCTTCTGGTTGATGGTGCTGGCCACCACCCTCGGGGTGCTGCTCTCCCTGACCCGGGCCCACAAATTGGAAGCGGTGGGCGCGTCCCGGGTGGGCTCGGCGTTTATCTACGTGCTGGTGGCCACCATTGGCATGCACATGGACATCGGCGCCATCCTTGAGGCACCGGTGTACTTCCTGCTTGGGGCGGTGTGGATGCTCGTCCATGCGGCCATTATGCTTGGGGTGGCGAGGCTGATCCGGGCGCCGCTGTTTTACATGGCGGTGGGCAGTCAGGCCAACGTAGGCGGCGCGGCGTCTGCCCCTGTGGTGGCCTCCGCCTTTCACCCGGCGCTGGCGCCGGTGGGCGTATTGCTGGCGGTGCTGGGTTACGTGCTGGGCACCTATATGGCCTGGTTCTGCGGGCAGATCCTGCAGGCGATGGCGCAATGATTTGTATGACGGTGGGCTTCGGCCGGCCGTAAGTTGATCAAAGTGAGGTAATGATGGACGCGATCGCCATCCGAGTCGGCCAATGTGACGTGGCCAACGACAAGCCCTTCGTGCTGTTTGGCGGCATGAACGTACTGGAGTCCCGGGATCTGGCTATGCGGATCGCCGAGCACTATGTGCAGGTGACCGAGAAGCTGGGCATCCCCTACGTGTTTAAAGCCTCCTTTGACAAGGCCAACCGCAGTTCCATCCACTCCTATCGTGGACCGGGCATGGACGAGGGCCTGAAGATCTTTGAAGAGATCAAACGGACCTTTAACGTGCCGATGATCACCGACGTACACGAAACCCACCAGGCGGCACCGGTGGCGGAAGTGGTGGACGTGATCCAGCTGCCCGCCTTCCTGGCCCGCCAGACCGATCTGGTGGCCGCCATGGCGAAAACCGATGCGGTGATCAACGTGAAAAAGCCGCAGTTCCTGAGCCCCGGCCAGATGAAGAACATCGT
>CAZWED010000180.1:0-6906 GCA_964632645.1 uncultured Ferrimonas sp.
TGGAGGAGTTCCTGCCGGGCCAGTATTACGACAGCGAGAAGGACAAAACCGTCCACTACTACCAGCGTGAATGGCGGGAGTACTCGGCGGTTGCTGATAACCCCGCCAGCCGGGACGAACTGCGCCAGGCTCTGGAAGCGGCAGTCAAACGCCAGCTGATGTGTGATGTGCCTTACGGGGTGCTGCTGTCCGGCGGTCTCGATTCCTCCATCACCTCCGCCCTGGCCAAAAAGTTCTCCGCCCGACGGATTGAAGAGGATGAGACCAGCCCCGCCTGGTGGCCGCAACTGCACAGCTTTGCCATTGGCCTGGAGGGCGCGCCGGATCTGAAAGCCGCCGCCGAGGTCGCCGACCACCTGGGCACGGTCCACCACGAGCTGAACTTCACCGTGCAGGAGGGCATTGATGCCCTGCGGGACGTTATCTACCACCTGGAAACCTACGACGTCACCACCGTTCGCGCCGCCACGCCGATGTACCTGATGGCACGCATGATCAAAGCGATGGGGATCAAGATGGTGCTCTCCGGTGAGGGCTCCGACGAACTGTTTGGCGGCTACCTCTATTTCCACAAAGCGCCGGATGCCCAGGCGTTCCACGAGGAGACGGTGCGCAAGCTGGACAAGCTGCACCTCTATGACTGCCTGCGCGCCAACAAGGCGATGGCGGCATGGGGCGTGGAGGCCCGGGTGCCCTTCCTGGACAAGGAGTTCATTGATGTGGCGATGCGGCTGAACCCCTCCGCCAAGCTGATCACCGAGGGACGCATCGAGAAGCAGATCCTGCGCGAAGCGTTTGCCCACTACCTGCCGGAGTCCGTCGCGTGGCGTCAGAAGGAGCAGTTTGGCGATGGCGTTGGCTACTCCTGGATCGATCAACTCAAGGCCTTTGCCGACAACCAGGTCAGCGATCAGGAGCTGGAGAACGCCCACTTCCGCTTCCCCTACAACACGCCGGACACCAAAGAGGCGTACCTTTATCGTCAACTGTTTGCCGAGCAGTTCCCGCTGGAGAGCGCCGCCGAATGCGTGCCCGGTGGCAAGTCCGTGGCCTGCTCCACCCCGGAAGCGCTGGCCTGGGACAGCAGCCTCAGCGCCATCACCGACCCCTCCGGCCGATCGGTGCGTTCGGTCCACCAGGACAGCTACTGATCCAGTTTAAGGCGGCCTGCGGGCCGCCTTTCTTTAGGTTACTGATTCGTAAACCTTTCCCTAACGCAGAACGCCCAAAAGGAGAAGCCACCGGAGAGCAAAAACCGCTACCGGATCACCCCTTCGATGATTACTCTTGCGAGTTTGATTTCTCTCCTTGCCCGAACCACCACCGCTTTTTAGACTGCGCCGTCGCCCTCGGTATAGGTTGGTTTTCGTGTCCCTTTCAAAAGTTCGTTCCATCGGCAGTGAAGCCCTGCGCTGCAGCTGGGATGCACTGTTGCTGATGCTGATAGGCGCCGCCCTGCTGGCCCTGCTGGCCCCCCTGGACATCAATTACCGTACCGGGCAGTTCCTCGACTTCGCTCTCGACCGGGCCGATTACGTGCTGAAGCGCATGGTCAACACCCGCGACCGCTGGCCGGAGTCCTTTACCAGCTGTGACGCCGAGCTGCTTGATAAGCTGCTGGTGCGCGCCCAGCATTCCAGTCTCACCAACGACTACGTCTACATCAGTGACGAAACCGGTTTCTGCCGGGCCGCCACCAACAACGACATCACCGCCTACGACTACCAGCGCACCCTGGAACACCCAATGAGTCCGGGTTTCTACCTGAGCAGCAAGCCCACCCTGGCGGGCGACCTCTACCTCTACATGGTGGAACTGCGCCCCGGCCATTACGTCATGGGCAACACCAACCGACAAACCCTGATGGACATCATGCTGCCGTCAGACCCCGCCCGCTACGCCGCCCACGGTGTCATGCGCTTTAAGAACCGGGCGTTCCTGAGCTTTGGCCAGATGCAGCCCGATGCCCTGCTGGAGTACCGCTACTTCCGCAATAAAGGCGATCTGGGTGCGGAGTTGCTGATCCCCGGTGAGCAGATCTGGCAAACCGTGCAAGGCTGGCTGCAGATGCTGGGGGTGCCCTGGCTGCTGATGAGTTTTGCCTTGCCGATGTGGTGGCGCCGCAAGCGCAGCCTCCAGGGGCTCTACCTGAACGACATCGAGCTCTGCTACCAACGGGGGGAGATCTACCCCGTGTACCAGCCCATCGTGGACGCCCAGACCGGCGAGGTCACCGGCTATGAACAACTGGCGCGCTGGGACCACCCCTCAGAGGGGGCGGTGCCCCCCAACCTGTTTATCACCCTGCTGGAGCGCCATCAGCGCCTCAACGGCCTGACCACCCACCTGCTGCGACAGGGATTACCAATCCTGGAACCGGGGCAGTACCTCAGTCTCAACCTGACCCTGGACCAGCTGGTGCAGCAGGACATCGAGAAGTGGCTGGTGCCGGTGCTGAAGGAGCGGGGCCTGCAGGCCACGCAGATCGTCATTGAGATCACCGAGCGGGAACCACTGGCCGGCAAGCAGACCGTGGCCGCTCTGGTTCAGCTGCGGGAGCAGGGATTCCGCCTGGCGCTGGATGACTTCGGAACCGGCCACAACGACCTGGGCTTCCTGGGGCAGTTCCAGCCGGACCTGATCAAGATCGACAAGAGTTACACCCACGCCATCGGCACCGGCGGCCTGAAGGCCACCATGCTCGAAGCGATGATTCAGATGGGATTGGAAGCGCGCATTCCGCTGGTGGTGGAAGGGGTGGAAACCCCGGCGCAGGCGGCGTACCTGCGCCAAAAGGGGGTGGCGATGATGCAGGGGTTCCTGTTCGGCCACCCCTGCCGCCACACCTGATCCTCTTTGGGATCAGGCCCGGCCAACCGGCGCCAGGGTGCCGTTGGTCAACGTCAGCAGGTCGGACGGGGCCAGCTCAATCTCCAGGCCACGACGCCCGCCGGAAACGCAGATGGTGTCAAATTGCGCCGCGCTGTCATCCAGCACCAGCGGCAGGCGTTTTTTCTGCCCCAGCGGGCTGATGCCCCCCACCACGTAACCGGTGGCTTTCTCCGCCTCGGCGGGGTTGGCCATCGCCAGCCGCTTGGCGCGCACCGCTTTGGCCAACGCCTTGAGATCCAGCATGCCCACCACGGGCACCACTGCCACATAGAGCTTACCCGCGTCATCGGCGGCGAGCAGGGTTTTGAACACCCGCTCGGGGGCCTGGCCGAGGGCCTGCGCCGCTTCCAGGCCATAGGATTCGGCCGCAGGGTCATGATGGTACTGATGGATTTGGTGAGGAATTTTCGCCTTTTTGGCGGCTCGGATAGCGGGGGTCATAACGTCACCCAATTGGAATCACATCCGGCCATAATACGCCCCACAACCGTGCGCGTCCGTCGACAACCGCACATTTGAGTGGGACAGAGGGTTATCCCGCCGGCGCCACCGCCACCCACTCCACGTCTTCCGCCAGCAGCCGCTCCTGGTAAGCGCTGGGCAGGTCCGGGTCACTGAGGATGGCGTCAAACTCCGCGGTCTCCATCGCCATAAAGGTGCCGGTGCGACCAAACTTGCTGCTGTCGCAGACCAGAATGGACTGACGGGCCACCCGGGCGATGGCCCGTTTGACCATCACCTTATCCTGGCTCGGTGAGGAGATCCCCCGGGGATTCCAGCAAGAGGCGGAGATAAAGGCCACGTCGATATTGAGGCCGTGCAGAAACCGCGCCGCCAGCTCCCCCACGCAGGAATGATTGTCCCGGTCCACCAGGCCGCCGGTGTGGTACAGCTGGCCCTTGCCGTGGTCCGCCAGATAGGCAGCGATAAAGAAGTCATTGGTGACGATCAGCAGGTCATCCCGGTCCGCCAGCACCTTGGCCACTTCCAACAGGGTGGTGCCCGCATCCAGGTAGACCGTCGCACGCGGCGGCACCCGCTCACGGCACGCCTCGCCCAGTGCCCGCTTGATGGCCAGGTTCTGGGTCGCCTTGACCTGGTGCCCCAGCTCCTCCCGCACCGCCTGCATCCGCTGGACCCCGCCGGCCACCGAGAACACCTCCCCCTTCTCCTCCAGCTTGGCGATGTCGCGCCGCACGGTCATGTGGGACACCCCAAGCTGCTGAGTCAGCTCGGCGATGGAGAGGATCTCCTGCTTGTCCAGCAGGGCCAGGATGGTGCGTTGACGCTCAGCGGGGATCATAAACTCACTCGACGTGTGAAAAGTTGTGAAATTCTACCTCACCCCGCTTCCGCTGCCCAGCCGGTAAGACCAACGACCACAAGCATCTGGCCGAGATCACATTTCCTCACTCACCAGTGAGTGCAAAACCCCCAGCTTGTGAATTCCTGTGATAATCCAGCCCAAAATTCCCCGCCGACGGGTGATGAGTTGGATTCACTCCCGGCATTCACAACTTTTCACAGGGTTTAGCATGACCACCTACTCCGTTGCCGTCATTGGCCTGGGCTCCATGGGCATGGGCGCCGCCCAATCCTGCATCAACGCCGGCCTGTCCACCTACGGTGTGGACCTGAACGAACAGGCGCTCGCCGCTCTGAAAGCCCACGGTGCCGTGGCCGTTGGCACCGACGCCAAAGCCTTTGCGGAGCAACTGGATGCGGTGCTGATGCTGGTGGTGAACGCCCAGCAGGTGAAAACCATCCTGTTCGATCTCGGCCTGGCCGACGCCCTGAAGCCCGGCACCGCCGTCATGGTGTCCGCCACCATCTCCGCCGACGACGCCAAGGCGATCGCCGCCGGGCTGGAACAGCGTGGCCTGCTGATGCTGGACGCGCCGGTGTCCGGTGGTGCGGCCAAAGCCGCCGCCGGTGAGATGACCATCATGGCCTCCGGTGCCGACGCCGCGTTTGCCAAGCTGAAGCCGGTGCTCGATGCCACCGCGGGCAAGGTCTACCAGATTGGGCCGGAGATCGGCCAGGGCGCCACCGTTAAGATCATCCATCAACTGCTGGCGGGCGTTCACATCGCCGCCGGGGCCGAAGCGATGGCGCTGGCCGCCCGCGCCGGCATTCCGCTGGACACCATGTACGAGGTGGTGACCAACGCCGCAGGCAACAGCTGGATGTTTGAAAACCGCATGAAGCACGTGGTGGAGGGCGACTACACCCCCACCTCCATGGTGGACATCTTCGTTAAGGACCTGGGGCTGGTGGCGGACACCGCCAAGGCGCTGAAATTCCCCCTGCCGCTGGCCAGCACCGCCTACAACCAGTTTGTGAACGCCTCCAACGCCGGTTACGGCCAGTGGGACGACTCCGCGGTGATCCACAGCTTCCAGGGCATTGAACTGCCGCTGAACGTCACCCCGGAGGCCAAAGCATGATCCGGCTGGGCGTCATTGCCGACGACTTTACCGGCGCCACCGACATCGCCAGCTTCCTGGTGGCCAACGGCCTGCGTGCCGTACAGTTCTGCGGCATCCCCCAGGGTGACGTTACCCTGGATACCGATGCGGTGGTGATCAGCCTCAAATCCCGCTCCTGTCCGGTGGACGACGCGGTGGCCGACTCCCTGGCCGCCCTGGCGTGGCTGAAGGCACAGGGCGCCGAACAGATCTACTTCAAGTACTGCTCCACCTTCGACAGCACCGCCCGGGGCAACATCGGCCCGGTCACCGACGCGTTGATGGCGGCGCTGGACACCGAGCTGACCATCCTCTGCCCCTCGCTGCCGGTAAACGGCCGCAGCGTCTACATGGGCCACCTGTTTGTCGGCGAGCAGCTGCTCTCCGATTCCGGCATGAAGGACCACCCGGTCACCCCGATGACCGACAGCTCCCTGATCCGCCTGATGGACGCCCAGTCTGAAGGCACCACCGGACTGGTGCCGGCCAGCGTCATCGACGCCGGTGCCGACGCGGTGCGCGCCCGTTACGCCGAGCTCAAAGCCCAGGGCCATCGCTATGCGGTGGTGGACACCCTGAACGAACGTCACCTGGAGATCCTCGGCCAATCCGTCGAGGGCATGGCGCTGGTCACCGGCGGTTCCGGCCTGGCCCTGGGCATCGCCCGCCATCTGGCCCAACCGGGCACCCACGCCAGCGACACCCAGGCGGCGGGACAGCCGCAAGCCGGCGCCACCGTGGTGCTCTCCGGTTCCTGCTCGGTGATGACCAACGCCCAGGTTGCCGCCTACCGGGAGGAAGCGGAGTCACTGGCCCTGGACGTCGAGGCCTGCCTCAACGATGCCGGCTACGTCGACACTCTGCTGGAATGGGTACTGCCGCGTCTGGACGCCCCGCTGGCGCCCATGATCTACGCCACCGCCGAGCCGGAAGCCCTGAAAGCGATTCAGGCCCGCCACGGCGCCGGGCAAGCCTCCCACGCCGTCGAGCAGACCTTTGGCCAGCTGGCGGCCCGCCTCAAGGCCGCAGGGGTCCGTAACTTTATCGTCGCCGGCGGCGAGACCTCCGGCATCGTCACCCAAAGCCTCGATGTCGACGCCTTCCACATCGGCCCGCCGATCGCGCCGGGGGTGCCCTGGGTGCGTGCGGTGTCCCAACCCGTCAGCCTGACCCTCAAGTCCGGCAACTTTGGTCAGCCGCGCTTCTTCTTCGACGCGCAGGCGATGATTCCGGAGGCCCGATGAACGCCTTTACCCTTCATCAGCAAGAGCAGGCCCTGCGGGAACAGATGGTCAGCCTGGGCCGCTCCCTGTTTGAGCGCGGCTACGCCACCGGTGGCGCCGGCAACCTGTCGGTCAAGCTGCCCGATGGCCACGTGCTGGCAACCCCGACCGGCGCCTCCCTGGGCCGCCTTGAGGCCGATACTCTGGCCAAGGTGACCCTCGACGGTGAGCACGTTTCCGGTGATCGGCCCTCCAAAGAGGTGCAGTTTCACCTCGCCATGTATCAGGCCAACCCGGAGTTTGAGGCGGTGGTGCACCTGCAC
>CAZWED010000181.1:0-6905 GCA_964632645.1 uncultured Ferrimonas sp.
GCTCAACCTGGTTCGGCAGATCGCCCGATCTGATGACACCTCTCATCCGGCCCGGTGCGGCAGCATGGTGTTGTCAGCGGAAGCCGAGATGACCATCACGCCACGCTATCAGCCTCAGTTTGATGCCCAAGCCGGTCAATTATGTGGCTTTGAGGTGCTCGGACGGATCCGGGACACGCAGGGAAAGACGCACCCACCCGCCGAGTTTCTTTCGCATCTGGTGGACAGCGGAAGCATTACGCGGTTTACCAGACGCTTAATTGAGACAGCCATAGGTGAAGTGCAGAGCCGGATTAGCGATCCCATCGCTCTGTCATTCAACATCGACTACCTCAGTCTGGAAGAGGAGACGTTTTCCGATTCCATTCTTGAGCAAATAACCAGTTTGAATTATCCACTCAACCTCATCACATTGGAAGTTACTGAAACTGGATTTAGCCGCTCTGCGTTTACTTTCAAAAACCTTATTCAGTTTAGATTGGCCGGAGTCAATATCTCCATCGACGACTTTGACTTTGAACAGGCCACCATTAACGAGTTTCTTGCTTTTCCCTTTAATGAGGCCAAGTTTGACAAGTCGCTCATTAAAAGAAGTGCCACCGACAGCAAACTGCATGAACTGCTCAGCAGTTTCTGCAACACCTGCAAAAAATTGAACATCACCATTGTCATTGAGGGAATTGAAACCCAGGAGGAGTTACAGCGGGCCAGAACGCTTGGTGCCGACAAAATCCAGGGTTATCTCTATTATCCCCCATTGACCATTGAACAAGCAGCAGAAATTATTTAACTGATTCAGGGAATATCACCAATGGACAAAGATGTTTTTCTGATTGAAGACGACATCATGTCTTCTCACCTCATCAGCCGATTTTTCAAGAAACATGGCTATGTCGTAACCAGTTTTACCGACATAAACTCAGCCATGCTAAAACTCAACAACTGCCAGCCGCGTTGCATCATTCTGGATCTTGACCTGAACTGCGATACGCCGCTGGATAACATTGCGAAAATTCGCTTGTTATCCTCCGCATACCTGATCGTATTTTCGTCCTTCCGGCGATTTGATATTGAGACCGTCGCCTACTCCAAGGGGTGCGACCAGTACATCTCGAAAGACCGCGGACTGATCCCGCTGATTCACGCGGTCAACCAGATTGGCACAGGACGGGAAAGCGCCAGCATTTCCGCCGGCAACCGCATCTGGAAATACAGCAGCGGATTGGTCTTTGATTTCCTCGATCGCACGCTTGAGTTTGAGGGCAACACCACCAATCTGACCCGTATTGAGGCCCGGACATTGTCGGTGCTGACCTCCAGCGCCTATCGGACCCTGAGCCGCGACGTGCTGACCAAAAACACCACGGGTCGTGATTTTGATGGCATCAGCCGCAGCGTCGACCTGACGGTGAGCAAGATCCGCAACAAGATCCGCGCCCTTGGAGTGAACGACGAACTCATCGTTACGGTTCAGTCTCTGGGCTACCAGCTGAAATCCGCATGTGAGTTGGTTGAGAAGTCGGACGAACCATGAAAAAGATGCGAATCGAGAAGTTTACGTTCGCGGTGTTTACCACTTCTATCCTGCTGATGTACGCCCTGGTGGTCGTCTATCTGCTGGAAATCAAGGTGTCAGAGCAAACCTCCAACTTAATTGAGGAGAGCATTGAGATCCCGTATTTGACCGAGAAGCTGCGCGCGGACTCAACCAAGCTAACCAAATACGCCTTTTTTTATCTGGCGACCGCATCGCCCGAGTACAAAGCCCGTTTCAACGAGCTGCTGTCGATCAAGCTGGGGGAATCGGTTCGGGATCTCAACCAGATCACCGCCTTTCTGGTTCATGACGAAGAATCCACAATTGAGGCGTTGCTGACCGGTAATTATACCGACCTCGAACTGATCCACATGAACCACTTCTCGGGCGAAGAATTGCAACTCCTCACTCAAATCGTCGACATTGAACATCGGATCATCAGTATCGAACTTGAGGCGATGCAACAAAAAGACCAACAAAACAGCGACACCGTTTCCCTGCTTCAGGTGTTCTCCTCTCCCGACCATCACACGCTGAAAGAGGAGTTGGACAGCACCATCGCCAAGTTTGACGACCTGGCAACGGCCCGGGTGGCAAAACAGCTCGAGGCACACCAATCTCAATCAAAAATCGTCAACATCATCTTTCTCTGCATCGTCATCTTCTCCAGCTTCGTCTTCTGGCTGGGGGGCTACCTCATCGTCAGAAACCTGAGCAAACCCATTTCCCAGCTGTCACGCGCAGTGAAGATACCGGACCCGAAAGAGAAGTTACTTCGCATCAAAAAAATCCGCAGCCATTTTGTCGAAGTGAACTACCTGTGTTCCTCCATGGTGTACGGATTGATGTCGAACGAGAGCCTGATCAACAGCATTAAGGAGCAGCGGGATAAAAACGAGATGCTGACCCGCAAGGCCAATAACGCCAACCGGGCGAAGTCCCTGTTCCTGGCCAACATGAGTCACGAGATCCGCACGCCACTCAATGGCATTCGCGGCTTTGTCTCCCTGCTGGAGCGAACGGACCTGAATCCCGAGCAGCAGGAATACGTTACCCACTGTGCCTCCGTCGTCTCCGATCTGACCAACATCATTGGCGACATCCTGGATTTCTCGAAAATTGAGTCCGGCGAGATGCTCCTGGAATCGGCCCGCATCGAGGTGCTTCCGCTGGTCAACGACGTTTACCTGATGATCAGGAATCAGAACCTGTTGCAGGGCAACGAGATCGCGTTTGAGCTCCACGATATGCCCCAGGCGTTCCTTGGCGACGAGATCCGGATCAAGCAGATGCTGATGAACCTGCTCTCCAATGCCATCAAATTTACCCAGAATGGGCGGATCACCCTTTCCCTCGCCCTGTCTGCCGGGGGCACCCTCAGCATTACCGTGGCCGATACCGGGATCGGCATGTGCCCGACCAAGATAAAACGGGTCCGTAAACCCTTTGAACAGGCCGATCTGTCGATCAAGAAGGAGTTTGGCGGCACAGGACTGGGCATCCCCATTATCGAACGCATCGCTCAGAGGATGGGCGGGGAGCTGTTGATTGACAGTAGCCCGGGCCAGGGCACCATCTGTCGGGTGAACGTTCAGGTCACCACGACGCCGGACGCCGTCCCATTCTCATCGCTGTCGTTCTGCCACCTTCACGTGCTGTGCCTGCACGAATCCCCCCGGATATCCGCGCTTATTGAGGCGCAGTTCCGTCGGGTCAACGTGGCGCAATTCCACCGTACGCTGGACACACTGCCTACGGGGCAGCACGACAATCACAATCTCATCATTCTCTGCGATCAGCAGGGCTACGCCTTACTCCAGAATCGGGGGCCAGGACTCGACGCTCATCGTCTCTACCTGCTGCCCGGTGAGGACAAGAACTTGCCGGTCACCGAGGCCACGCCTGCCAATGTGGATGTGCTGACCGACATCCCCCCGCACCCCTATTACTACCTGAGTGACATCGACGTTAAACACGCCTGCTGCAGCTCGGACAGCCTCAAGCGGCCGGTCTCCATTTTGCTGGTTGAGGACGTCGACTTTAACCGCCTGGTGATGAAGCGCTTGCTGCAGAAAGTGGGTGCCAAGGTCGAGATGGCGAAAAATGGCCAGGAAGCGCTGGAGCAGGTTCGCGCCCGTGGCGAGCAATTTGATGTGGTGTTGATGGACATCCACATGCCGGTAATGGACGGCATTGAAGCCACCGATCACATCCGCCACCTGCCATCGGCGCCGCCTGTCGTGGCCCTGACCGCCAACATCACGCGGGAGATGCGGGAGCGCTGCAAGCAATCCGGCTTCTGCGACTTCCTGACCAAACCCTTCAAGGAGGAGGAGCTGTTCTCGGTGCTGAACCGCCTGAGTGAATCCTGATGAAAAAGCCGGGCCAATGGCCCGGCTGTCGTCCATGATTACCTGCGGCGCCGCAACCCGTTCAAAATTCAGGGGGAGTGGTGCAGAGCGTGCCACCACCCATCGGATGTCAGGCAGGAGGGAAGGATGTTGTCAGTGCTGTGGGGTAACCTTCGCCAGGGTCAGTTGGCCCGCCTCCCCTATTTGGGGTACACGCTGCTGGTTGGCCTGACGGCAATCCTGATTGGCGTCGGCCTGTGGCCCTGGCTCACTCCGGTGGAGACGCCAACAGGCAGCAGTACTGAACTGTCACTGATATTGCCGCTTCCTGTCGCCATATTGCTGCTTATTGCCACCAGCGTACTGGGGTTTGCCGGACTGAACCTGATGGCCAAACGGCTGCGCCATATCGGCTTGCCCGGCTGGCCAACCACCGCCGCTCTCACCCTGCTGGTGATGGCGATCGGCTACGGCTGGTCACTCCCCGGTGCCAACGGATTCCAGCTTCTGATCTGGCTGACTCTGCTGGTGCTGCCCAAAGGGCTGTTTGGCCAGGCCGCAAACGCCGAGCCGCTTTAGCCTCCCCGCCGCCCCGGTGCTGACAGAAGCTCACTTTACGGACGCCGAGATCATCGCCCGCAAGGCGGCAGGGCGCACCATCTTGGCCATATAACGGTACCCCCGGCTTTCCACCTCTTCCACCAGCTCTTTGCGGGTGTCCGCGGTGATGAGAATGCCTGGCAGCTCCGCGCCGTAGAGCTTGCGGATCCCGTCCATCGCTTCCAGGCCACTCTGACCGTTATCCAGGTGGTAGTCCGCCAGCACAATGTCCGGCGCGAACCCCTTCAGGCCCAGGCGGATGCGGGCGTCCGCCAGATCCCGGGCAGTGACCACCTTGCATTGCCAGCGCTTCAGCAAGCTTTCCAGCCCCGCCAGAATCGCTTCTTCGTTATCGATGCAGAGCACCTTCACCCCTTGCAGGGGGGCGGTTCTGACCGTACTGACGCTGGTGGCCTGCACCTTGTAGCGGGCCAGCGGCACGGTGACCGAGAACAGCGAACCAACCCCCAGTGCCGATTCCACCCGAAGCGGCGTATTCAGCACCTTGGCGATGCGGTCGGCGATGGCCAGCCCCAGCCCCAGTCCGGCGCGCTCGCCCTGCCCCTCCACCTGGCGGAACTCCTTGAAAATCTCCTCCACCTGATCGTCGGCAATGCCACAGCCGGTATCCAGCACCTGGATCTCCACCGCCTGTCCGCGCCGGCGACAGCCCAGCAGGATGGTGCCGGAATCGGTGTAGCGCAAGGCGTTGGTGAGGAAGTTCTGGACCAGACGGCGCAACAGGTTGGGGTCGGTGTCCAGGGTCAGATCGCGCAGGCGATGGCGGAACGTCAGCCCCTTATTCCCCGCCATCGCGGCAAACTCAACGGTGAGCGGTTCCAGCACGTTGGCAAGATTGACCGCCCGGCGCTCCACCGTCATGGTACCGGAGTCCAGCTTGGAGATGTCCAGCAAGTCCGACAGCATCTCGCCCGCCGCCTTAAGCGAGCCGGCAATGTGCACCACGGTTTCGTGATCCTTAGGGTGCATCCGCGTTTCCTGCATCAGCGAGGCGGTAAACAACCGCGCCGCGTTCAGCGGTTGCATCAGGTCATGCCCCACCGCCGCCAGGAAGCGGGATTTGGACTGGTTAGCCTGTTCCTCGGCGGCCTTGGCTTCGAGCAACTGGGCATTGAGTTGCGCCAGCTCCCGGGTTCGCACCGCCACCCGGGCTTCCAGATTTTCATTGGCTTCCTTCAGGGCCGCTTCCTGAGCGCGGAAGTCGGTGATGTCGCTGAAGGTCATAACGAAGCCGCCGTCGGGCATCGGGTTACCGCGGATCCGAATCACCCGGCCGTCGCCATGCTGACGCTCGGAGGTGTGGGCCGAACCCGCCCGCATAAACGCCACCCGCTTATCCACGTGGTGCTCCACCGTGCCCGGTCCGCAGCGGCCCAACCGGGCGTTATAGCGGATGATCTCCGCCACCGGCATCCCCGCTTTGAGGAACCCTTCGGGAAAGTCGAACAGCGCTTCGTATCGGCGGTTCCAGGCCACCAGATTGAGATCGCCGTCCACCACGCTCATCCCTTCAAAGGCGTGTTCAATGGCACCGCGAAGCTGGTCCTGACTCATCAGGATCTTGGCACTGGCTTCGTCCACCAGTGAGAACACCTCGTCCAGCGCCAGGTCGCGTCCCCGCATTACGCTGTCCATCACCACCGACGCCGACGACGCCCCCAGCACCGAGGCGATCAACCGTTCGGTGTGCTCAATCAGCGCTTCACTGGCGGGCTTGTTCCAGCTCTCACGGGCAATGGCATCGGGAAAGAACTGCGAGAACGACGCGTAGGCCCGGGCCGGCCCGACAAACCGGCTGGCCAGCAGCAACAAGTCCTGCTGACTGATGGACCCGACCCGGCCGTGATTGGCTTTGGGCATGCCCGGCAGCTGCACGAACGCGCCGGACTGAATGCGCTCGGTTACCGACGGCCGGGAGAGCCAGGAACCGATCAGATAGCCCGCACAGTTGGCCAGCAGCGCCAGCAGGATGTGGTTCATGTCGTCACTGACATTGCCCAGCAGCCGCAGCTCCTCCAGCTCCAGCCCGAGCATGGGGCGAGCCATGGCGTAACACCAGCCGCCAAATCCCATCAACAACCCCAACAGCACCCCGTTGCGGTGGCCCTTTTTCCAGTACAGGCCGCCCACCAGAGCCGGCGCCAGCTGGGCAAAAGCACCAAACGCCAGCATGCCGATGCGCGCCAGCGTATCGGTGTTGTCCAGCAGCCGGTAGGCCAGGAACCCCGCCACCAGCAGCACCAGAATCACCAGGCGCCGGGCGTTCAGCAAACCGATGGAAAACTGGTCAAAACTCTTGCCGCGAATGCGCCCGGAGCGCAGCAGCAGGGGCACCAGCCACTCGTTGGAGATCATGATGGCGATGGTCACCACCGCCACAATCACCATGGAACTGG
>CAZWED010000182.1:0-3047 GCA_964632645.1 uncultured Ferrimonas sp.
ATGCATGGAGTTACCCTATTTCAACAATAAACTTCTATGAAATCAGGGCAGATGACGGGAATAGAGGAAGGCTATTCAACCGGTACATCTGGCCTAATGAATTAGCACGCGCACCGGTTTTCGGCATTCTAACGAGTGATTGTTCTAAGGCAATACAATCCGGTAGAACACTGTGTTCCGCAGAAAGGAAAAAGGCCACCCTAAGGTGGCCTTTTCAATTTTTTCAACGAGTTAGTTACTGCTGAAGCAGGGAGATGTCACCCACCTGCATAAACAACTGGCGGAGTTGTTTCAGCAAGGCCTGGCGGTTGGCGCGCAGGGCCGGGTCCTCGGCGTTCACCATCACCGCCTCGAAGAAGGCGTCGACCGGCTCACGCAGTTCGGCCAGAGCCAGCAGGGCGTCCTGATAGTCGCCCGCGGCAAACAGCGGTTCGACCTTGGCGGCCACCTGGGCCACTTTGTCAGCCAGTACCTTCTCGGCCTCATCCTGCAGCAGGGCGGCATCGACCTGATCGGCAATCGGGCCTTCCACCTTGGCGAGGATGTTGCCCACCCGTTTGTTGGCCGCAGCCAGCGCCTCGGCGGCATCCAGGGTGCGGAAGTGCTGTACGGCTTTGACACGGCGGTCAAAGTCCACCGGACGGGTGGGGCGTACGGCCAGTACGGCCTGAATGACGTCTACCGGGAAGCCTTCCTCCTGGTACCAGGCGCGGAAGCGGCCCAGCATGAAGTCCACCACCTGGTTGCAGATCTCGGCGCCCTTCTTGCCGTCGGCGTCCAGTTTCTCCTGCTCGGCGAACAGGCTATAGCTGAACGCGGCCAGATCAAACAGGTCCAGCGGCAGGGATTTCTCAACCGCGATACGCAGTACACCGATGGCAGCGCGGCGCAGGGCGAAGGGGTCTTTGTCCGCCTTCGGCGGCTGACCGATGCCGAAGATCCCCACCAGGGAATCCATCTTGTCGGCGATGGCCAGAGCCTGGGCCACGCCGGAGGAGGGCAGCTCATCGCCGGCGAAGCGCGGTTGGTACTGCTCGTTCAGGGCGACCGCAACCGCTTCATCCTCGCCGTCGTGGCGGGCGTAGTGCATGCCCATGATGCCCTGGGTGTCGGTGAACTCGAACACCATGTTGGTCATCAGGTCGCACTTGGACAGCAGGCCGGCACGGGCGGCGTGCGCCGGGTCCGCGCCGATCAGGCCGGCGATGTGCTCGGCCAGGGCCTGGATGCGGTCAGTTTTGTCTTTCAGCGTGCCCAACTGCTTCTGGAACAATACGGTTTCCAGGCGCGGCAGCAGGGATTCCAGCGTTTGCTTCTTGTCGGTTTCGAAGAAGAACTCGGCGTCCGCCAGGCGGGGCCGAACCACTTTCTCGTTACCGGCGATCACCACGGAGGGATCCTTGGATTCGAGGTTGGAGACGAAGATGAACTTCGGCAGCAGTTTGCCTTGCGCGTCGTAGACCGGGAAGTACTTCTGGTCACCCTTCATGGTGTACACCAGAGCTTCTGCTGGTACCGCGAGGAACTTCTCCTCGAAGGATGCGGTGAGCACCACCGGCCATTCGACCAGAGAGGTCACCTCTTCCAGCAGCTCTTCATCCAGGTCGGCCTGTCCGCCAATGGCGGCAGCAGCACTTTGAATGTCAGCCACGATCTTGGCTTTACGCGCTTCGTAATCGGCCATCACCTTACCCTCGTGCTCCAGCAGAGCAGGGTACTGATCGGCGTGTTCGATGGTCAGCAACGGTTTGCCCATAAAGCGGTGACCCAGCAGGGTATTGCCACTGGCTTTGCCGAGAATGGTGGCCGGCAGCAGGTGGTGACCCAACATCAGGGTGACGGTCTGCACCGGACGGATAAACTGAGTGTCGTACGCGCCCCAACGCATCGGTTTGGGGATCGGCAGCTTGGCCAGCGCGTCGGCCACCATCTGCGGCAGCAGCTCTGCGGCTGACTGGCCTTTGACTTCGGCCTTGTGCAGCAGCCACTCACCTTTGTCGGTGGCGATACGGCCCGCTTCTGCCACGGTAATGCCGTTGGAGCGTGCCCAGCCTTCGGCGGCCTTGGTCGGGTTGCCGTCGGCATCAAACGCCGCCTGAACCGCGGGACCGCGCTTCTCGACGACCTTGTCCGCCTGCTGGCTGGCCAGCTCGGTGATCTTGAGGGCCAGGCGACGCGGCGCCGCATACCAGGTCAGGGTGCCGTAGGGCAGCTCTGCCGCGTTCAGGCTGTCGGTCATGTTGGCCGCAAAGGATTCGGCCAGGGTACGCAGTGCCTTCGGCGGCAGCTCTTCCGTACCGATCTCTACCAGAAAAGTCTGTTGTTCCATCACTGCCTCATTTCGCCGGTTTGCACATGGGGAAGCCAAGCGCTTCCCGGGACGCGTAATAGGCCTCTGCCACGGCCTTGGTCAGGGTGCGGATACGCAGGATATAGCGCTGACGCTCAGTGACGGAGATCGCCTTGCGGGCGTCCAGCAGGTTGAACGCGTGCGCGGCGTCCAGGATCCGCTCGTAGGCAGGCAGGGGTAGGGGTTTTTCCAGCGCCAGCAGTTTCTGGCACTCCTTCTCGCACTGGTCGAAATAGCTGAACAGGAAGTCCACGTCCGCGTGCTCGAAGTTGTAGGTGGACTGTTCCACTTCGTTCTGCAGGAACACGTCGCCGTAGGTGATGGTGCCAAACGGACCGTCACACCACACCAGGTCATAGACGTTGTCCACGCCCTGGATGTACATGGCCAGACGCTCAATGCCGTAGGTGATTTCGCCGGTAACCGGCTTACACTCAAGGCCGCCGACCTGCTGGAAGTAGGTGAACTGAGTCACTTCCATACCGTCCAGCCACACTTCCCAGCCCAGACCCCAGGCACCCAGAGTCGGGTTTTCCCAGTTGTCTTCCACGAAGCGGATGTCGTGCACGCTGGTGTCCACGCCCAGGGCGCGCAGCGAACCCAGATACAGATCCTGGATGTTGTCCGGGCTCGGCTTGAGCATCACCTGGAACTGGTAGTAGTGCTGCAGACGGTTAGGGTTGTCACCATAACGACC
>CAZWED010000182.1:3057-6864 GCA_964632645.1 uncultured Ferrimonas sp.
CGGTCGGACGACGGGAGGGCTGCACGTAAGCCGCAGCAAACGGCTCAGGACCCAACGCGCGTAGGCAGGTAAGAGGGTGAGAGGTTCCGGCCCCCACTTCCTTGTCCAGGGGCTGGACAACGGCACAGCCTTGCTGGGCCCAATAGTCCTGCAGGGCGAGGATCATGCCCTGAAAGGTCTTGGTATCATACTTCTGCATGGGATTGACCTGAATGCGGTAGAAAATGACGGTAAATGGGGCTGATTATACCCTGTGCCACAGGTCGAATGTAGGTTAAATTTTATGCCCGGAACCGTTGAGGCATAAGGAAAAGCGATGAGCGATGGACGTTGCAGCTGGTGCGGGGATGATCCCCAGTACGTGGCTTACCATGACAATCAGTGGGGCAGGCCGGTTCGGGACAAGTACGAGCTGTTCGAAAAGCTCTGCCTGGATGGCCAGCAGGCCGGACTCTCCTGGCTGATCATTCTGCGCAAGACCGAGAACTACCGGGCGGCCTTCGACGGCTTTGACCCGGAGAAGATTGCCCTTTACGACGACGCCAGGGTGGAGCGGTTGCTGCAGGACCCGGGGATCGTTCGCAACCGGCTCAAGGTCAACTCGATCATCAAGAACGCCCGGGCGTTTCTGGCGATGGAAGCTCAGGGGGTCGATTTCTCCGAGTTCCTCTGGAGCTTCGTCAACCACCAACCCATCGTCAATCGATGGCAGAGCATGAGTGAACTGCCCGCCACCTCCTCGGAGTCGGATGCCATGAGCAAAGCCCTGAAACGGGCGGGGTTCAATTTCGTCGGCTCCACCATCTGTTACGCCTTTATGCAGGCCGTGGGGATGGTGAATGACCACATGGTGAGTTGCCCTCAACACCTCGCTTGTCAGCAGCACGACGGGATCCGGTAAAAGAAAAGGGGAGCATCTGCTCCCCCTTTGTTGTCTGGCCTTGTGTCAGAGACGGGCGCGTTCAAAGAAGAACGCTTGCCGCTCCTCCCCTTTGCCATCAATACGGTCCATCGATGCCGAGTCGTAGAGGCGACCGTTGACCATGGTGTAGGTCACCTTATCGGTATCGCGGATGTTCTCCAGCGGGTTGCCATCGATAACGATGAGGTCCGCCAGCTTACCCGGGGTTACGCTGCCAAGCTGGTGATCCATGCCAAAGTGGATGGCGGGGTTGAGGGTGGCGGTTTTCAACGCCTCCAGGTTGCTCATGCCACCCTGGGCGAACATCCAGATCTCCCAGTGCGCACCAAGCCCTTCTCGCTGACCGTGGGCGCCGATGTTGCTGTGTACGCCCAGGTCACCCACCTCTTTTGCACCTCGGGCCACGTTAAAGTGGTTGTAGTGCTCATCGGGTGCTGTGGGGCGACGCATAGCACGGCTGCGCAGGATGTCGTTGGGCACATAGGCCGACAGGCGAGGGTGGGTCCACACCTCGGTTTTGTCGTACCAGTAGTTCTCCCCCCAGATGCCGCCGTAAGCCACTACCAGCGTCGGGGTGTAGCCCACTTCGGTTTGTGACCAGAACTGCTTGATGTCGTCATACAGCTTAGCGGCTGGCAGGGAGTGTTCAATCCCGGTGTGGCCGTCGGCGATCATCGACAGGTTGTGCTGCAGCAGGGAACCCCCTTCCGGCACCACCATCATTTCCAGCTCCCGCGCTGCAGCCACCACTTGCTGACGCTGGTTTCGACGGGGTTGGTTATAGCTCTTCACGCTGAATGCGCCTACCGCCTTGAGACGCTCGAGGTGGAATTTGGCGTCCTCGTAGCTGTCGATGTGGGCGGTGTAACCCGGGCTGTTGGCGCCGTACAGGATGGTGCCGGTCGAGAAGATGCGGGGGCCATCTATGATGCCGGCTTTCTGCATCTCGCTGGCGGCAAACACCTCTGTCGTGTCGTTGGAGGGATCGTGGATGCTGGTGACCCCCAGCGCCAGACCGGCGTAGTTGATCCAGTTCTGCTGGGGGATGAGCTCATCCTGCCCCTGAGCGCCGTGGGCGTGGGCGTCGAAGATGCCGGGCATCAGGGTTTTGCCCTGGATGTCGATCACTTGCGCGCCTTTGGGTACGGCGACTTCGTCGCGGCTGCCAACGGCGGCGATCTTGTTGTTCTCCACCACGACCACGGCATCGCTGATCACCTTGTCACCCTCCATGGTGATCACCTGGCCGCCGACAAAGGCGATGGTTCCACGTGGAACATCGGCGTCAGCCTTAAACCCAATCTCGGTGATCTGGGGCTCCGCTTTCAGCTCGCTACCCGGTGTCAGCAGCCCTTCCAAAGAGACCTGGTAGAGGCTTGGACCCAGGCTCCAGTGCAGGGTTTTGCCATCCAGGCGCCAGCTGATGTTTTCACCGGCTCGTTGGGACAGGGGTTTCACCGGCAGGCTGCCGCCGTCGGGGCCGACATGTAGGGTCTCACCGTGTTGGGCGAAGGGGGTCAGGAACACTTTGAAGCGTTCGGCGAAAGCCAGGTGCTTGCCGTCGGGCGAAACGTGCCACTCACTGGCGTGATCGGAGGTGAAGTGCACCCGCTCCTCGAAGCCGTGAACACCGATACTGGCGAGCGCCGTCTTATCGCCCTCCATGGTGGAGAAGAACACGCGGTCGTTGTTGCCGCCAAAGTGAGGGGTGTGGCCCCGCTTGCTGATCCGCTGGGGGGCAAAGGCATTTTCCGTCAGGTCGACCCAGTAGAGCCCGGGCTCGCGGTTCCAGCTGCGCGGCGTGATGTAGTAACCCTTGGCTTTGCGGAAGACCAGGGCGTCACCCTCGGGTGAGAAGGCGGGTTCGACGTATTTGCCCGGCTCGGTGGTTACGACGGTGTCGCGTTTGCGGCGCAGATCCCGCACCACCACTTTGCCCTGCTCCTTGTCGTCCCAGGTCACGTAAGCCAGCTTCTTACCATCCCGCGACCAGGCCGGGAACAGCTCAAACTGGTCATCCTGCTTAGTCAGGCGCTGGGGCTTGCCGTCCGGCAGGGCACGCAGCCAGATTTTGCCCAGGGCTTCAAACGCCACCTGTTTGCCGTCGGGGCTGATCTGCACCTGGCGCAGCATCTTCAGGTCAAACTGGTCCTGATCCAGGTCCTGCTGAAAGCGCAGTGCCGGTTGCACCTGCTTGTCGATGGTGATCTGGAAGGGGATGGCGGCCACGTTGCCGGAATCCAGCTCGAGTTTGCGGATCTCGCCGCCGGCCCAGAACAGGATGGATTCGCTGTCCGGGGTCCAGGCCATGGTGGGGTACACCCCGTGAATGGCCCAGGTTTCCTGCATGTCGCGCTCCAGCTGGTCATACACCTTGCGCTTCTCTCCGGACACCAGGTCATAGAGGTAGAGGGCACTCTGGAAACCGTCGCGGGAGATGTAGGCGAGGTAACGGCCATCGGGACTCGGGGTGGGTCGAATGGCGCCGCCGGTGCCTTCCAGCAGCACCTCGATTTCACCGGTTTCGCGGTCATAGCGCTTGATCTTGTAGATCCCCTTCACCGAATCCTTGGAGTAGTGGAAGGTTTTGCCCGGCGTGGCGTCCTGAGAGAAATAGAGGTAGCGGCCATCGGGGGAGAAGGCGGGCTCACCCAGGTCCTTCTGATCATTGGGGCGCTCGGTCAGCTGAATCCCTTTGCCGCCACTGATGTGGTACATCCACACCTCACCCGCCCCCAGACTGCGCTGAGCGGTAAAGTGTTTGCGGCCCACCAGATACTGGCCGTCTGGGCTCCAGGCGGGGCTGTTGAGCAGGCGGAAGGTTTCCTTAGTGACCGGCTGCAGGTCACTGCCGTCCAGTTTCATGGTCCAGATGTTGTCGCCGC
>CAZWED010000183.1:0-6863 GCA_964632645.1 uncultured Ferrimonas sp.
CCGAAACCTGACCCTGTCCACGGTATTTGAGTCGGAAGCGGTCGGCTTTGAGGGGGACAACTTCCTCAACCTGGTGGCCCGGGCGGAAACCGACCAGCCAATTGCCGAGGTGGTGGCCACCTTTAAGGCGATCGAGCAGGCCCACGGGCGGGCCCGGGGGGCGAAAAAGTTCGCGCCGCGTACGCTGGATCTTGATCTGCTGCTTTATGATGACATTCAGTGCGTTATGCCGGTGGAGTTACCACGCCCCGAGATCTACCATAACGCCTTCGTGCTCTGGCCCCTGGCCGAGCTGGCGCCAGAGCTGGTGCCGCCGGGACAACCTCATAGCCTCGCCAGCTTATGGCAGGCCTACGATAAGACCCAACAATCCCTTTGGCCGGTGCCCTTTCACTGGCCTCTTGCCTAATCCGTTTTAACAAGGAGCTTGTCTCGTGGATCCGATCCAGGCGGCGATCCTCGCCATCATCCAGGGCTTAACCGAGTTTCTGCCCATCTCCAGCTCTGCCCACCTGATCCTGCCTGCCCAGATGTTTGGCTGGGAAGATCAGGGCCTGGCGTTCGATGTGGTGACCCACGCCGGCACCCTGGCGGCGGTGATGATCTATTTCCGCAAAGACATCGCCAACCTGCTGTCCCACTGGCTGGTGTCCTTCACCGGCGAACAGACCGAATCGAGCCGTCTGGCCTGGTACATCATTCTGGCGACCATCCCGGCAGGTCTGGCGGGGCTGCTGTTCAACGACATCATCTCCACCGAGCTGCGCTCCACCACGGTGATCGCCACCACCACGCTGATCTTTGGCCTGTTGCTGTGGTACGCCGACGCCCGCCCCAGTGAGCGCAAAGACCTCAGTGCCATCACCTGGCAGCTGGCGCTGATGATCGGCCTGGCCCAGATGCTGGCGTTGATCCCGGGCACCTCCCGCTCCGGCGCCACCATTACGGCGGCCCTGCTGCTGGGCTTCAACCGCCTGGCGGCGGCGCGTTTCTCCTTCCTGCTGTCGATTCCGATCACCGCGGCGGCGGCCGGCTACGAAACCCTGACGTTGGTGAAGAACCCGCAGCCGATTGACTGGTGGCCGCTGACCCTGGGCGCCGTGCTGGCCTTTATCTCCGCGTACGCCTGTATCCATCTGTTCCTCAAGGCGATTGGCCGCATGGGCCTGATGCCCTTTGTGATCTACCGTCTTGGCCTGGCCGCGGTGCTGTTTGCCTTCTTTGTCTGAGGGCGGCAGTGAACAAAAAGGGACGCCATTGGCGTCCCTTTTTTGCATCCGGGCGGCCGTTAACGGGCCGCTTTCCAGTGGCTCAGCACGTCGACGCGACGTCGGGTTAACTCCTCGCGGATGTCGGCCCCGGTAAAGCCATCGGCCACCACCGCTTTGACTGCAACCTGATTGGCTTCGGCCAGCGCCGCCTGAAGGTAGTCGGCGGCCGGGTAGGGGGCCTGTTGCTGGCCCGGACGCCCCTGGGCATCGCACTGGCAGCAGCGCAGCACCTGGGCAAAGCGCTCCGGCTTGCGCCAGGCGTCGAGGGTGTCAAACAGGCGCACCAGGGTGGCGGGCTTCAGCTCTTTAGCGCGATGCACTTTCAGATGCAGCTGCGCCACCAACAGGGCCAGGTCGCGCCACTCATTGGGCACCCGCAACCGCTGACACAGGGCCTGTACCGGCCGGATGCCGGCGTGCTCATGGCCGATATGGCGTGGCCACTGTTCCGGTGGGGTCAACGCCTTGCCGAGATCGTGCACCAGCACGGCAAAGCGCTCCGGGCCGCTGGCACCGAGGTCGACGGCACGCTGCAACGCCGTCAGGGTGTGTTGCCAGGCATCCAGTCCGCCATGCCACTGCGGCGGTTGCGGCACTCCGGCCAGGGCGGCCAGCTCCGGAAACAGGTGGGGCAGGGCGTGGCACTGACTCAGCACCTCGAAGTAAACCTCGGGATTGGCTTCCCCCAACGCCCGCTCCGTCTCCTGCCAGACCCGCTCGGCGCTGAGGAAATCCAGCTCGCCGCTGTCACTCAGTTGCTGCATCAGGGCCCGGGTCTCGTCCGCCACGGTAAAGCCGAGATGGTGAAATCGGGCGGCGAAGCGGGCCACCCGCAGCACCCGGAGGGGGTCCTCGACGAAGGCCCCGGAGACATGGCGCAGCTGGCGCCGGGCGATGTCCTCCTGGCCGCCGTAGGGGTCATGGATCTGGCCCTGTTCATCCATCGCCATGGCGTTGATGGTCAGGTCCCGCCGGATCAGGTCCTCCTCCAGGGTGACCGTGGGGGCCGCGTCAAAATCAAAGCCGCCGTAGCCGTGGCCCGCTTTGCGCTCGGTGCGGGCCAGCGCGTACTCTTCGCCGCTCTTGGGGTGCAAAAACACCGGAAAGCTCTTGCCCACCTGCCGGTAGCCCAGCGCGGTCATCTGTTCGGCGCTGGCGCCCACCACCAGGTGATCGCGGTCCTTTACGGGCAGGCCCAAAAGTGTGTCGCGGACGGCGCCGCCAACCAGGTAGATCTCCACGCTGACTCCTTATGTCTCAGAACCGCCATTATAGGCCGGGGGGCTTTTGACAAGCCATGGGTTAGCCCTTACCTTGAACTCGTTCCCTGACAATGCTTTGGACCGCCATGTATAAAGGGTTTTATGGGTTCACACAGAGCCCCTTCTCCATCGCTCCCAACCCCGCGTTTCTGTTTCTGAGTGATCGCCACCGGGAGGCGTTAGCCCACCTGACCTATGGGTTGGGTGAAAATGGCGGTTTTGTGCTGCTGACCGGCGAGGTCGGCACCGGCAAAACCACCGTATCACGCAGCCTGCTTGCGCAGCTGCCGGACGACACCGACCTGGCGTTCATTCTCAACCCGGCCCTGACGGAATCGGAGCTGCTGGCCACCCTCTGCGATGAGCTGAAGATCGCCTATCCCGAGGCGCCGACCCTGAAGCAGCTGACCGACTGCATCAGCGCGTTTCTCACCGCCAACCACGAGCGCGGCCGCCGCACCGTGATGGTGATTGATGAAGCACAGCACCTGAAACCGGAGGTGCTGGAGCAGTTGCGCCTGCTCACCAACCTGGAGACCGACACCCGCAAGCTGTTGCAGGTGATCCTGATCGGCCAGCCGGAACTGCAGGCGTTGCTGAAGCGGCAGGAGCTGCGTCAGCTGGCGCAGCGCATTACCGCCCGTTACCACCTGTTGCCGCTGGGGCGGGACGAGGTGGCGGCCTATGTGGCGCACCGGCTGCATGTCGCCGGTCGCAGCCAGCCGCTGTTTAAATCCTCTGCCATCCGCATGTTGCACCAACACAGCGGCGGCGTGCCACGGGTGATTAACCTGTTGGCGGAACGGGCGCTGATGGGCGGTTACGGCGCGCAGAAGCCGATGATCGACGCCGATGACGTGTCGGCGGCGGCGGTGGAAGTGCTGGACGCCAAGCCCCGGGGCCGCCCCTGGGGCGCCGTGGCCGTTGCCTCGGTGCTGACCGCAGTATTGGGCTTTGGCGTCACCCGCATGCTGTTGCCGGATGCCCAGGCCAGCGCCCCCATGCCGGCGCCAGCCGCGCCGGCGGTGGACCTGGACGCGTGGATCCCCACCCAGGGGCGCGAGCTTATCGCCTTTCAGGCGCTGTTCCACCACTGGGGAGAGCCGGTGCCTGCCGAGCTGCCCTGCCGCTTTGCCGAGCAGCGAGGACTGGCCTGTGAGGCCGCCCGGGGTGATCTGGACCAACTGCTGGCGATGAACCGCCCGGCGGTGATAAGCCTCGCCAGTGACGAACATCGGGTTTACTACGCGGCGCTGCTGGCTGCCGACGACGAGCGTTATCGACTGGCACTGGGTGAGCAGCAGTTCTGGGCACCGAAATCCTGGCTGGCGCAGCACTATCGCGGCAGTTACACCCTGCTGTGGGCCCCGCCGGCCAGTCTGCCGGGCCTGATTGGCCCGGACAGCGCTGCCGCCCAGGTGCAGTGGCTGGAGAATCGCCTGGCGTTGGTGCAGTCCCGTTCGGCCCGGTTGTTGAACCGGTTTGACCGGCAACTGGAGGCGGACTTGCGCGCTTTCCAGCGTCAACAGGGGTTGGAAATTGACGGGTTGGCCGGACGGCAAACCCTCGAGCGACTGAGTTTGTTGGCCGCCGTGGATGGGCCACACCTGAAGGAGGCCAACTGATGTCGATGCTATTGGATGCGGTGCGCCGCGCCCGCCAGGCGGACACACAGGATCCGGCGCTGGCGCCGGTGATGCCGACCCGTCGTCCCCGCCGCCGTCCCTGGCACTGGGGGCTGCCGGTGCTCAACCTCGCCATCGGCGCGGCGGTGGGCTACCTGACCCTGCCCGGGGCCCAGGAGACGCCGATGGTGGTGTCCCAGCCCTCACCGCTGGAACTGGCCGAGCGCCGTCCGCTGCCTATCCCGACGCCGCTGGATGAGGCCCGCCCACAACCACCGCTGGCGACGCAGACCGTTGCGGTGCCCGGCGTTGCCACTCCTGTTGAGGTGGCGCTGGCACCGGAAGCGGTGGCTTCCGCAGGGGGTATCGTGCCGGAAACCGCGGATCTGCCCGAGGAGATGCAAACCAACCCCGCCCTGCTGGCGGCGCTGGAGCGGGCGTTGGCGGACATGGGAGAGGACGGCGACCTGGAAACACTGACTGCCGCACCGGCCCCGCAGAAGGCGGCGCCGCCGCCAGCGGAAGAACCGGTGGCGTCGGAAAACCTGCCCAAGCTGGGCCAGATGCCCTGGGCGTTTCAGAAGCGGATCCCCGATGTGGAGATCACCGCCCACGTATACGCCACCGACCCCAACTCCCGCTGGCTGCGGGCCAATGGCCGGGAGTTGCAGGAGGGGGATGAGGCCGCACCGGGCCTGACCGTGGCGGAGATCCTGCCCAGCGAAGTGGTGCTGGAGATGGACGGACAGCGCTTTCGCGTGCCGGCCCTCGGCAGCCTCTGAAGCGGGGAAAACCGCGAGATAGCAAAACGCCCCCGAAATCGGGGGCGTTTTTTTTTCGATGGGGCGGTGGCTATCGCCGCTGCAACAGGGCGAAGGCGGCGAGGGCGAACAGGATGCTCGGCAACATCGCTCCGAGGAAGGTGGGCAGGCCCATCACCAGGCTCATCGGGCCGAAGATCTCGTTGGCGATGTAGAAACTGAAGCCGGTGATCACCCCCAGCAGCACCCGCGCCCCCATGGTGACGGAGCGCAGTGGGCCGAAGATGAAGGACAGCGCCAGCATCATCATCACCCCGACGGTGATGGGCTGGGCCACCTTGCGCCACAGCGCCAGCTCGTAGCGGGTGGTGTCCTGCCGGTTGGCCTTGAGGTAATCCACGTAGTCGATCAGACCCTCAATGGAGAGCCCTTCCGGCTTCACCGTCACCACCTGCAACTTGTCCGGCGTCAGGCTGGAGCGCCAGTTCAGCTCATCCCGCTGCAGGGTGCTTACCTGCTGGTCGGTCAGGTCGGTTTCGGTGACGCGCAGCAGACGCCAGGATTTGCCGTCGTACAACCCCTGCTCGGCGTGGGTGATCTCCCGCAGCAGGTTGTCCCGGTCGAAGCGGTAGATGGTCACTCCCTTGAGGGTGCGGGCGTCTTCCACTTCGGTGATGTTGACGAACAGCTCGCCGTCCTTGGCCCAGGTGCCGGTACTGGAGCTGATCAGGCTCCCGCCGGAGGTCTTCTGGGCCCGCATCTCCCGGGCGGTCTGTTCCGACACCGGCGCCAGGTACTCGCCGATCAGCATGGCGACGATCATCAGCGGCACCGCCGTTTTCATCACCGACGCGGCGATGTTGAGGCGGGACAGTCCCGCCGCCTGCATCACCACCAGCTCCGAGCTGGAGGCCAGCATGCCCATGCCAATCAGCGCCCCCAACATGGCGGCGATGGGGAAGAACATCTCGATGTCGCGGGGCACCAGAAACAGCACATACAGCGCCACGTCCCAGGTGGTGAAATCCCCGCGGCCCACCAGGCGCAGCTGGTCGACAAACTTAATCAGCCCTGACAGGCCGGTCAGCACCAGCAGGCACAGGGCCGAGGTGTTGATGATGGTGCGGGCGATGTAGAGATCGAGAATGCGGATCATGCCTCGACCTCCTTGTGGCGACGCCAGCGCAGGGCGTGCACCCACTTGCGCCAGGCCGGACGTCCCCGGCCAATCAGCACAATGCCGATGATCAGGGCGGCCAGGTGGATCCACCACAAACCGAGGATGGGCGGAATGGCGCCGTTCTCAATCGCCTTGCGTCCCGCCATCAGCAGGCCGAAGTAGCCCAGATAGATCAGGATGGCGGGCAGCATCTTGGCGAATTTGCCCTGGCGCACGTTCACCCGCGACATCGGCACGGCGATGAGGGTGAGCAGGGGCAGGGCAATGGGCACCGCCAGACGCCAGTGCAGCTCAGCCCAGGCATGCGGGCTGTTCTCTTCGAGCAGTTGGGTCATGGAATAGGCGGAGAGTTTGCGGCGCTTGTGCGACGCCTCCTGGGCCTTAATCTCCATTTCGTATTCGCCGAACTGCACCAGGTTGTACTCTTTCTGATTGAGCACGCCGCTGAAGCGGTTGCCCTCAAGCAACTGCAGACGCTGGGAGCCGTCGGCGCCCTCGACAATGCGGCCACCGCGGGCCAGCACCAGAGCGGTTTCCCCTTCCGGGTCCTCTTTCTCCGGCATCTGGGCGACGAACACCTTGTCGAGCTTGCCCTTGGACAGGCCCTCGACGTAGATCACCGCCTTGCCGTTGGCCGCGCGCTGGAAGCGGCCCTGCACCAGAGCCGCCAGGCCTGCCTCGGACTCGGCTTTCTCCAGCACCTGGTACTCGGTTTCCTTGGCCCAGGGGGCCACGTAGATGGCCGTGATGCCGGAGATCACTGC
>CAZWED010000184.1:0-6859 GCA_964632645.1 uncultured Ferrimonas sp.
TTCTGCTTCAGCTGACCGCCAAGGAGTCGCAGATCAATCTGTCGGCTTGTGGTCGCCCTGAATTTGATGATTGGCGCTGGGTCAGTTACTGGTACCCGGTGCGTCAGGTGGTCTCGTTTAAACGCGACGTCTACCGTAAAGTGATGAAAGAGTTTTCGCCCGTGGTCTTGCCGATGCAAGCCGGCGAGCGACAGACAGAACGTACTTCGCAACCCCGTCATCGGCGTCGGCGCCGGAAAAGATGATCAGTACACTGCGACACATAGTGCAGCGGGTGTCGCAGGCCAATACTGTCGAGCAGGCAATGGCAGAGTTGGTCCAGCTGACCCGCGCAGCCATGCAAACCGATTGTTGCTCCCTGTACCTGGTGGAGTCCGGCTCCCTATTACTTTCTGCCACCGAAGGGCTTTCTGCCGATGCCGTGGGCCACTCCCGGCTGGATTGGGGGGAAGGGGTGGTTGGCCTCGTTGCCCAGCGTGAAGAGCCGATCAACCTCGCCGATGCCCCCAAGCACAAAGCGTTTAAGTTGTTGCCCGAGGTCGAAGAGGAAGCCTACCGGGCCTTCCTGGCCGTGCCGGTGATCCATCGCCGGGAGGCACTCGGGGTGCTGGTGGTGCAGCAAAAGATCGCCCGCCAGTTCTCCGAGGAGGAGGAATCCTTCCTGGTCACCCTGGCCAGTCAGTTGGCCCCCCAACTCCGTGAACGCGCCCTGACCCGGGCTCAGGACCCGCAATCCCTGATCTTCCCCGGCCTGGTGGCGTCCGAAGGGATCGCCATCGCGCCCGCCCGGTTGGCCCGTCCCAAGCTGGAGCTGGTGCAGCCGGCCATTGAAGCGGAGGATCCGGAGCGGGAGTGGGCGCGCATCGAATGTGCCCTGATGGTCACCAGCGAAGAGCTGGCGGAGCTGGGCGGACGCCTCAGTGATGAGGTGGCGTCGGAGCTCGGCGTGCTGTTTGACTGCTACCAGGCGCTGTTGAGCGACCCCCAGCTGCGCCAGTCTCTGCGCACCTGCGTGTCCGAGGGGTGGCAGGCGGAAACCGCCGTCTCCAAGGTGGTGTGTCAATACGTCGGCCAGTTCGAGTCGATGACCGACGACTACTTCCGACAGCGTGCGGCGGATATCCGCGAACTCGGCCAGCGCCTGCTCGATCAGCTGGCCCGTCCGGGGCTGGCCTCTGCAGCACCGGATACGCCGGTCATTCTGGTGGCCAAAGAGATCACAGCGCCGATGCTGGCGGAGATCCCCCGGGACAAACTGGCGGGGATCGTCAGCATCAAGGGCGGTGTGAACTCCCATGCGGCGATCCTCGCCCGGGCCATGGGATTGCCGGCGCTGGTTGGCGTCGAAGGCGTGCGCATCGATGAGCTGGCGGAGAAAACGCTGGTGGTGGACGGGCTGGAGGGGCGCCTCTGGATTGAACCCACCGACGAAGTGGTGCGCGCGTTTCGTTCCCTGGAAAAGGGCCTGGAGGCCCGTTCCGAACGGTTCCGCCGTCAGTTGGCGCGCCCCTGTGTCAGTGCCGACGGGCAGCCGGTGACCCTGCTGCTCAACGCCGGGCTGACCTCCGAGGAGCGGGTATTGACCAAGCCCGGCATCAGCGGCATTGGACTTTACCGTACCGAAGCGCTGTTTATGGCCTTCAACCAGTTTCCCACGGAGCAACAGCAGGAGCGGGTGTATCGGCGCCTGTTAAAGGGCGCGGAGGGCAAGGTGGTTACGGTTCGCACTCTGGATGTGGGGGGCGACAAACCGCTGCCCTACCTGCCGATTCGTGAGGACAACCCCTTTCTTGGCTGGCGTGGGGTTCGGCTGTCGCTGGACCATCCCGACCTGTTTCTGTCCCAGATCCGGGCGCTGCTGCGCGCGGCGGATGGCCTCAGTAACCTCAAGATCATGGTGCCAATGATCTCCCGGCTGGAGGAGATCCAAAGCTGCCGCCGGCTGCTCGAACAGGCCGTTGCCGAGTTGAGTGAAGAGCTGGGGCGGCCGGTGGCGGCGCCACCGTTGGGGATCATGGTTGAGGTGCCGGCCGCCCTGTTCCAGCTGGGACGCTGGTGGCAGTGGCTTGATTTCGCGTCGGTGGGCAGCAACGACCTGACCCAGTATCTGCTGGCGGTGGATCGCAACAACGCCCAGGTCAGCGCCAGTTTTGACAGCTTCCACCCCTCGGTGGTGGCGGCGCTGGACCAGATTGCCCGGCAGTCCGATGGCCGGGAGCTCGGTCTCTGTGGCGAGTTGGCCGGTGAGGTGCTGGGGGCCCTGATGCTGCTGGCTCTGGGCTACCGTCAGCTGAGCATGAACACCCAATCCATCGGGGCGATCCACTATCTCATTGAAAACCTCCAGTTGTCGTCGCTGCCGGCACTGAGGGAGCGGCTGCTGAGCCAGACCGATGGCGAAGCCGTTCGTCAGTGTCTGATGGAGCATCTGGTCGAGATTGGCTATCCCGAGCTGGTCCCCGGCGCCAGTCGATGACATCCCGCCACCAACTCTCTATCCTAGAGGCCCGTCCGCCTCATCTTGTGACAACACTAAGGCTTAGACCCCATGTCTGATCAGTACTTTACCTTTCCCCAGATCGATCCGGTGATCGTTGAACTGGGCCCTCTGGCCCTGCGATGGTACGGCGTGATGTATCTGTTGGGCTTTCTGGCGGCGATGTGGCTGCTCAATCGCCACGCAGACAAACCGGGATCCGGCTGGACCCGGGAGCAGGTGTCGGACCTGCTGTTTTACAGTTTTCTCGGGGTGGTGCTGGGCGGACGCCTCGGCTACGTCCTGTTCTATGGCTGGCAATGGCTGATCGAAGACCCGCTCTACCTGTTCCGCATCAATGAGGGGGGGATGTCCTTCCACGGCGGATTGATCGGTGTGATCGTCGCGATGTTCTATATCGCCTACCGGCAGAAGCGCACCTTCTGGCAGGTGGCCGATCTGGTGGCCCCGACCGTGCCGATTGGATTGGGCCTCGGCCGCATCGGCAACTTCATCAATGGCGAACTCTGGGGACGAACCACCGACGTGCCCTGGGGGATCGTGTTCCCCGGTGCCGGCCCCCTGCCGCGCCACCCCTCGCAACTCTATGAAGCGGCACTGGAAGGGCTGGTCCTGTTCCTGGTGCTGCAGTGGTATATGAAGCGCACCGACAAACCCGGTGCCGTGGCTGGCCTGTTCCTGGTGGGCTATGGCGTGTCCCGTTTCCTGGTGGAGTTCTTCCGGGAGCCTGACGCGCACATGAGCCTGTACTGGGGTTTCTCGATGGGCCAGTTGTTGACCATCCCCATGCTTGTTTTTGGCGCGTACCTGATGATGCGCCCCGCTGTTAAGGAGACCGCTCGATGAAAGCCTACCTGGATCTGCTCAACCATGTGATGACCAACGGGGTGGACCGGGATGACCGCACCGGCACCGGCACCCGTTCGGTGTTTGGCCACCAGATGCGTTTCGATCTGAGCGAAGGTTTCCCCATGCTCACCACCAAGAAGCTGCACTGGAAGTCCATCGTGCACGAGATGCTGTGGTTCCTCAGCGGCGACACCAATGTCCGTTACCTGCAGGAAAATGGTGTGCGGATCTGGAACGAATGGGCCACCGACGAAGGCGAGCTGGGGCCGGTTTACGGTGTGCAGTGGCGCCACTGGAAAACCCCGGAAGGCGGTGAGATCGATCAGATTGCCAAGGTGATTGAAGACCTCAAAGTGCGCCCCAACAGCCGCCGCATCATCGTTTCGGCCTGGAATCCGGCAGACCTGCCGGACGAAAGCCGCTCACCGGCTGACAATGCCGCTGCGGGCAAGATGGCGCTGGCGCCCTGCCACGCCTTCATTCAGTTTTACGTGGCCAACGGCAAGCTCTCCTGCATGCTGACCCAGCGCTCCGTCGACTGCTTCCTCGGCCTGGCGTTCAACATTCCGAGTTACGCTTTGTTGACGCATATGGTGGCGCAACAGACCGGTCTTGAAGTGGGTGAGTTCATCTGGAGCGGCGGCGATGTCCACGTCTACAAGAACCATTTTGAGCAGGTAAATACCCAGCTTCAACGCACCCCGGGCGCCCTGCCGAAGCTGGTGATAAAGCGTTGTCCTGAAAGCATTTTTGAGTACACCTTTGAGGATTTCGAGTTACTGGATTATGTGGCCCAACCGCATATTCCGGCACCGGTCGCAATCTGAGGTTTGCGCAGTGTGATTTTGCTCACAACTCGGTTATGTCGAGTTATTCTGGCGAAAGAAACGAATTTCTCATTGAATGAGGGGCGTCTACACTCAATCTGTTAATTTCGGAGGAGTGTAATGAAGCACGCAATTAAAGACTTCCTGAGCCAGGAGTCGTCCGGCGGCATCATCTTGATGGTCGTTGTGGCGATTGCCATGGCTCTTGCCAATTCACCACTGGATGCCCTGTACGACTCGTTCCTGAACACCCCGGTTCAGGTTCGGGTTGGTGCGCTGGACATCGACAAGCCGATGTTGCTTTGGATCAACGATGGCTTGATGGCGCTGTTTTTTATGCTGATTGGCCTGGAAGTGAAGCGTGAGCTGTTGCAAGGGGCGCTTTCCAGCCCGAGCAAAGCGGCACTGCCAACCTTCGCAGCCATCGGCGGCATGGTCGCCCCGGCCCTGATCTTCCTGGCCTTTAACTTCAGCGACGCCACCGCCCGCAACGGGTGGGCCATTCCGGCGGCGACGGACATCGCTTTTGCCCTTGGGGTGCTGGCCCTGCTGGGCAGCCGCGTCCCCGCGGCGCTTAAAGTGTTCCTGCTGGCCCTGGCGATCATCGATGACCTGCTGGCGATCCTCATCATTGCCCTGTTCTACAGCGATTCCCTATCCACCAGCAGCCTGGCGGTTGCCGCCGTGGCCATCATCGGCCTGATGATGCTGAACCGCCGCGGTGTCCGTGACCTGGCGCCCTACCTGCTGGTGGGCCTGGTGCTGTGGGTGGCGGTGCTGAAATCCGGTGTGCACGCCACGCTGGCAGGTGTGGTTCTGGCCTTCACCATTCCGTTGAAGAAGGATGAGCATGGCCACTGCCCGAGTGAGCATCTTGAGCACGCGCTGCACCCCTGGAGCACCTTCCTGATCCTGCCGGTGTTTGCGTTCGCCAATGCCGGGGTCAGCCTGGAGGGGCTGGGTCTGTCCGACATTGCCTCGCCGCTGCCGATGGGCATCGCCCTAGGCCTGCTGTTGGGCAAGCCGTTGGGGATCATGCTGTTTAGCGGACTGGCGGTGATGCTGCGTGTCGCGTCTCTGCCGGAAGGATTGCGTTGGATCCATCTGCTTGGGGTCTCCCTGCTGTGCGGTATCGGTTTCACCATGGCGATGTTCGTGGCCTCCCTGGCCTTTGAAGCGGGCATGCTGAACTACGGTGACCTGTCCCGACTGGGCATCCTGCTGGGTTCCGGTGTTGCCGCCCTGCTCGGCTACCTGCTCCTGAAGCGCACCCTGCCGGATACCCCCCGGAACGCTTAAGGCTCATAACAAGAAGTAAGTGAGGGATTATGAAAAAGACAATTGGCGTGCTTCTGGCTCTGGCCATCACCCCGTCAGCGCTGGCGGATGACATCAATCTGGCGATGTGTCAGGACGACCCGAAAAGCCAGGCCTGCCTGGGCTATCTGGAGGGCGCCGTGGACGGTGCCCTGGCCGTCGGGGCGATGATGAAAGTGCCGGCACTGGACACCAGCTCCTACGCCGAGCGGGCCCTGAAGTACCGTTCAGGCCGTCGCTTCCAGCAGGCCAACAAGGCGTTCTGTGAAGAGCGCCTGCCGGAGCGGGACCAGATGGTGCTGGCGCTGGACGAACTGGTGGAGCAGGGGCTGCTGACGTCCCAGGAAGAGCTGCAACAGGCGCTGGTGGCGCTGTTCTACTGCCAGGCCAAGTAAACGATGGCGCACCTCAACTACAACCACTTGTATTACTTCTGGATGGTGCGGAAAAAAGGCTCGGTGGCGAAGGCCGCCGATGCCCTGTTCCTGACCCCCCAGACGGTAACTGGCCAGATCCGTCAGCTGGAGCGGCGTTTGGGTGGCAAGCTGTTCAAACGCCCGGGCCGGGCGCTGGTGGCGTCGGAGTTGGGGGAGGTGGTGTTTCGTTATGCGGATAAGATGTACAGCCTCTCCTACGAGATGCTGGACCTGCTGAACTACACCAAGGACAGCGCCATTCTGTTTGAAGTGGGCATCTCCGATGCCCTCTCCAAATCCGTCGCCAGCCGTCTGCTGCTGTCGGTGATGCCGGATGGCGACAACATCCACCTGAACTGTTACGAATCCACCGACGAGAATCTGGTTGAACGCCTCAGTCAGCACAAGCTGGATGTGGTGCTTTCCGGCAGTGATGCCGAGAGCCTCAAACTGCCGGAGATCCTCAGTAAAAAGCTGGGCCAATGTGGCATCAGCTTCATCAGCAAGCGTCCTTTGGCGGGAGAGTTTCCGGTCAATCTGGCTAAGGCCAAGCTGTTGATCCCACACCGCAAAACGGCACTGGGCCAGCAGATGCTGCGCTGGTTTGATGAGATCGGCCTGGAGCCCCGGATCACCGGCGAGTTCGATGATTCCGCCATGATGAAGGCGTTTGGCCACTACACCGACAGCGTCTTCGTGATCCCGTCGCTGTACCGCGATGAGATGCTGGCCCAGGGGTTCCACCTTATCGGTGAAACCGAGGAGGTTCAGGAGGAGTACCACGTGATGTTCGCCGAACGGATGATCCAGCATCCGGCGGTGCGCAGCTTGCTGGAGAGCGACTTCGGTGAGTTCTTCCGTGGCGAGGAGGCGCCGGCCTTCCCGCTTTGATCTTGCTCACAGGCTGGCCATGATGGGATGATGGCCAGTCTTGCCCTGAGTTTCGCGGTACC
>CAZWED010000185.1:0-6846 GCA_964632645.1 uncultured Ferrimonas sp.
CACTCCGGCATGACCAAGATGTCCAAGTCCAAGAACAACGGCATCGACCCGCAGGAGATGGTGGAGAAGTACGGTGCCGACACCGTGCGTCTGTTCATGATGTTCGCCGCGCCGCCGGAGCTGACTCTGGAGTGGCAGGAGTCCGGTGTGGAGGGTGCCCTGCGCTTTATCAAGCGTCTGTGGAAACTGGCTCACGAGCATGTGGCCAAGGGCCCGGCGCCGAAGCTGGACCTGAGCACCCTGGACAACGACCAGAAAGCCCTGCGTCGTGCCGTGCACCAGACCATCGCCAAGATCACCGACGACTACGGCCGTCGTCAGACCTTCAACACCGCCATCGCCGCCGTGATGGAGCTGATGAACAAGCTGACCAAGGCCCCGCAGGAGAGCGACAACGACCGCGCCTTGCTGCAGGAAGCGCTGGACGCGGTGGTGCTGCTGCTCTACCCGATCATCCCGCACACCAGCCACGCGCTCTACAACGCGCTGGGCAACGAAGGCGTCATCGACAACGCCCAATGGCCGGTTGCCGATAAGGACGCCATGGTTGAGGATGAGAAGCTGGTAGTGGTACAGGTAAACGGTAAAGTGCGTGCCCGCATTACCGTGGCGGCCGACGCCAGCCAGGAGCAGGTTCAGGCTCTGGGCCTGGCCGAGCCGAACGTGGCCAACTTCACCGATGGCAAGACCATCCGCAAGGTGATCTACGTGCCCGGTAAGCTGCTCAACATCGTCGCCAACTAAGCGAAACTCAGGCACCCTACGGGGTGCCTTTTACCATAAGGAGATGAAGGTGATCCGACGCCTTCTTACCGCTTTCACGCTGTTTGCCCTGCTGGCCACCGCCGGCTGCGGTTTCCGCCTGCAGAGCAACTACCAGTATCCCGAAGCGCTGAGCCAGATCCGCCTGGAGAGCGCCGACGACCAGAGCGAACTGCACCGCCTGGTGAAGGAGCGGCTGCGCCTCTCCAGCATCGAAGTGGTTCAGGACGATACGGCCCCCCGGCTCTGGCTCGGCCAGGATCGTCTGGAGCGCTCCACCCTCTCCCTGTTTCCCTCCGGCCAGGTGGCGGAATATGAGCTGATCTACTCGGTCACCAGCACCATCACCGTGGGCGAACAGGCACCGCAAACCTTCAACATCGAGATCCGCCGGGACTACCTCGATGACCCCCGTACCGCCCTGGCCAAAAACCGGGAACTGGAACTGCTGCTGGGCGAGATGCGTGCCCAGGCGGCGGATCGCATCATGCGGGCCCTCTCCGCGACCCGCGTCGACGAAGAGCCGGCGCACTGATGCGGATCTTCCCGAGTCAGCTGGGACAACACCTGGACAGACTGCCGCCGATCCTGATGGTGTTCGGGGACGACGTGCTGATCCGCGAGGAGTGTCGTGACGCCCTGCGCCAGGCCTGCTATCGGGCCGGGGCTCAGGAGCGCCTCTCCCTGGTTCAGGAATCGCCCTTCAACTGGGACGAACTGCGCCAGGAGTGCCAGTCGCTGTCGCTGTTCGCCAGCGCCCGGGTGATCGAGCTGGAACTGCCCAGCCTCAAACCCGGCACCGAAGGTGCGGCGGTGCTGGCCGAACTGGCGGAAACCCTCGCTGCCCAGCAGGATCTCTGGCTGCTGCTGCACGGCCCCAAGGCCGCCAAGGAGCAGACCAACAGCAAATGGTTTAAAGCGCTGGATAAACACGGCCTGTATGTGCAGGCCCTGACGCCGGAAGGCCCCCACTATCAACGCTGGATCGCCGACCGGGCCCGCCGCCACCAGCTGGCGCTGGATCGGGACGCCCAGAGCTACCTTGCCAGCCTGTTCGAGGGCAACCTGCTGGCGGCAGACCAGGCGATGGCGCAGCTGGCGTTGATCGCCGCAGGCCAGCGCCTGACCCAGGCCACACTGGCCGAGCATCTGCAGGATCAGTCCCGCTACAGCGTCTTCGAGCTGGCCGACGCGCTGCTGACCGGCAACCTGGACAGCGCCCTGAAGATCCTGGCGCAACTGCGTCAGGAGGGCACCGCGCCAACGCTGGTCAGCTGGGCCATCAATCGCGAGCTGGGCCTGCTGCTCGGCTTCTGCGCCGGACAGGCCCAGGGCCAGTCCCTGGGTGAGCTGATGAAAGCCGCCCGCGTGTGGGAAAAACGTCAGCGCCTGTACCAGAACTGCCTGAGCCGCCTCGGCGCGCAACGGATCAGTTCGGCCATGGCGGCAGCAGGAGCCCTGGAGGCGATGCTGAAAGGGGAACACCAGGATGACGCCAGTCAGTGGCTGGCCCTCGCCGACCTGTGTGCCCGCTTTGACGCCAGCTACCAGCCGATGGGGGCGTTATGAAGCGCGCCATCGGCTTTTTCGGCGGCACCTTCGACCCGATCCACAACGGGCATTTGCGCAGTGCCTACGAAGTGCATCACCGGCTGGGACTGGCGCGCACCTTTCTGCTGCCCAACGCCCTCCCCCCCCACAAGGACAACCCGGCGCGCTCCGCCGAGCAGCGTCTGGCCATGGTCAGGCTGGCGGTGGCGGGACACCCCGAATTGGAGGTGGACCCCCGCGAGCTCAACCGTCCCGCCCCCTCCTATACGGTGGACACGCTGGAAGCGTTGCGGGCCGAGTACCCCGACACGCCGCTCTGCTTTATCATCGGCATGGATTCGCTGCTCTCCCTGCCCCGCTGGCACAAACCGGCGCGGATCCTGGAACTGGCGCATCTGGTGGTGTGCCACCGTCCGGGCTACCCCCTGCCCGACGACACGCCGATCCAGCCCTGGCTCGAGCGCCACGGCTGTGACAGCCCGGAAACGCTGCATCGGGAGACCGCCGGCCGGATCCACTGCATGGCGGTGACCCCGCTGGCGATCGCCTCCAGCACCCTGCGCGCCCAGATGGCCGCAGGCCAATCCCCCCATTTCCTGATGCCGGACGGGGTGGTTCGCTACATTGAGCAGCACGGGCTTTATGGCATCAATCTTGGTGGCGCAGACCCGAAATCGGTATAATGCGCCGCTTTGCCAACTTCCAGATGAGGAGTTCAGGGTGAAACCTGCTGAACTGAAAGATTTTGCTGTAGACAAGGTGGACGATCTGAAAGCCCGGGACATCGTAGTACTGGATGTTTCCGACCGCTCAGACGTTACCGATTTCATGGTGGTGTGCACCGGCACCTCCAAAACCCACGTACGCGCCATCGCCGAGCACCTGGTCAGCGAGGCCAAAGAGATTGGCCAGCAGCCGCTGGGCGTGGAAGGTAAGGATACCGGTGAGTGGGTACTGGTGGATCTCTCCTCTGTTATCGTGCACGTGATGCAGGAGCAGGTGCGGGATCTGTACCAGCTGGAAAAACTCTGGGCCGCACACCCGGGGCAGTAATGAAACTGAAGCTGATCGCCGTGGGCACCAAGATGCCCGACTGGGTTACCAAGGGGTTCACCGAGTATCAGCGTCGCTTCCCGCGGGATCTGCCACTGGAACTGGTGGAGATCCCGGCCGGGAAACGGGGCAAGAACGCCGACATCGATCGCATCCTCGAGAAAGAGGGTGACGCGATGCTGGCGGCTGCCAAAGGGTGCCATGTGGTCACCCTGGACATCCCCGGCAAGCCCTGGGATACCCCGACACTGGCCAGGCAACTTACCCGCTGGCAGTTGGACGGCCGGGACGTGGCCATCCTGATCGGGGGGCCGGAAGGCCTGTCGCCCGCGTGCAAGCAGGCGGCGGAACAGAGCTGGTCGCTCTCCAATCTGACCTTGCCACACCCCTTGGTCCGCGTGGTCATGGCCGAGAGCCTGTACCGGGCCTGGAGCATCAATAACAACCATCCATACCATCGCGAATGAGACGTTATCGGCAACGGGTTGCCTTTCGGGATCACGCCGCAGAGTCGGCACTCTTCACACGGCGGGCCATCGTCTGCTTTGCCTTTGTCATCGTGATGTTCAGCGTTCTGCTGACCAATCTGTATCGCGTACAGATCGTGGACCATCAGGATTACCAGACCCGCTCAAACGACAACCGGATCCGTCTGATCCCGGTGGCGCCCAACCGCGGCCTGATCTACGACCGTAACGGCATCCTGCTGGCAGACAACCAACCGATTTTTGCCCTGGAGGCGGTGCCGGAACGGGTCGACGACATGGAGGCCAGCCTGGCCGGCCTGCAGGAGGTGCTGGACCTCTCCGAGCAGCAACTGGAGACCTTCCGCGAACGCCTCAAGGGACACCGTCGCTTCAAACCCCTGGTGCTGGTTGACCAGCTGACCGAGGCGCAGGTCGCCCACTTCAGCGTCAACCAACACCGCTTCCCCGGCTTTACCGTGGAAGCCGGCCTGAAGCGCCACTACCCCCACGGCGGCAGCCTGACCCACCTGCTGGGCTACGTCGCCCGCATCAACAGCCAGGATCAGCTGCGCCTCGAAATGAACGGCGAGGAGGCCCGTTATGCGGCCACCCGCAGCATCGGCAAACAGGGCATTGAGCGCTTCTACGAATCCCAGCTGCACGGTGAGCCCGGCATGCTGGAGGTGGAGGTCAACAACCGCGGACGCATCGTCCGGACCCTGAGCGCCCAGGCCAGCGAATCCGGCACCGATCTCCATTTGACCCTCGACCTGCCGTTGCAGAAGAAAGTGGAAGAGGTGCTGGAGGGGCGCCGGGGTGCCGTCGTGGCCATCGACCCCAAAACCGGCGGCATTCTCGCCATGGTGTCGAGCCCCAGTTACGACCCCAACGTGTTCGTGCGGGGGATCTCCGGTAAGGAGTACAGCGAACTGCTGAACGACCGCGACCGCCCGCTCATCAACCGCGCCACCCAGGGCCAGTACGCCCCGGCCTCCACCGTGAAGCCCCACCTGGCGCTGTTGGGCCTGGAGAAGGGCGTGATCACCGAAAACACCAAGATCTGGGATCCGGGCTGGTGGCAGATCCCCGGCGTGGAGCGTCGCTATCGTGACTGGAAACGGTGGGGGCACGGCTGGGTGGATCTGAACAAGGCGATCGCCTCCTCCTGCGACACCTATTTCTACGATCTGGCCTACAAGACCGGCATCAACGACATCAGTGACTTCATGTACCAGTTCGGCTTTGGCGAGCGCACCGGAGTGGACCTGATGGAGGAATCCGCCGGCAATATGCCGACCCGCGACTGGAAGCGGATCCGCTACAAAGAGCCCTGGTACATCGGCGACACCATCTCCGTCGGCATCGGCCAGGGCTACTGGACCGCCACCCCGCTGCAGCTGGCGCAATCAACGGTGATCCTCGCCAACAACGGCGTCCGTCATGTGCCCCACTTCCTGGCCGCCACCGAAACCGAAGGGGTGCGTACCGAGGCCCCCATCATCGACAAACCGCCGATGGTGCTGGCCCGGCCGGAGTCCTGGCGGGCGATCCAGCGCTCCATGTACCTGACCGCCCACAACCCGATGGGCAGTGGCTACCGCCAGTTCAACGACGCCAAGTACAAGTCCGCGGTGAAAACCGGTACCGGTCAGGTGTTTGGCCTGGCGGAAGACGCCGAATACGACGAAGACAACGTCGCCGAACACCTGCGGGATAACGCCCTGTTTGTCGGCTACGCCCCCTACGATGATCCCCAGATCGTCATCTCCATTGTGCTGGAAAACGCCGGCTGGGGTGGCGCCAACGCCGGCCCGGTGGCCCGCGCCCTGTTTGATTTCTACCTGGATCCCGAAAGTCGGGAACCGGCAAAAGAGGAGGCTGAGTGATGGGCAACGCGCCGGGAAGCCGTCCCAATATGTGGTTCAGACTGCACCTGGACCTGCCCCTGCTGTCCGCGCTGCTGGTGTTGATGGGCTATGGCCTGCTGGTGCTGTACAGCGCCAGTGGGGAAAGCATGGCGATGCTGGATCGCCAGATATTCCGCATCGGGCTCAGTCTCTTCGTGATGTTTGTGCTGGCCCAGATCAACCCGGAGATTTTCCGGCGCTGGGCGTTGCCCATCTTCCTGGTCGGGGTGGGCCTACTGGTCGCCGTGGACCTGTTCGGTGAGATCAACAAAGGCGCCCGCCGCTGGCTCAACCTGGGCTTTATGGAGTTCCAGCCCTCGGAGCTGATGAAGCTCGCTTTCCCCATCACCATGGCCTGGTACATCAGTCAATTTCCCCTGCCGCCCAAGAAACGTTACCTGCTGGGCGGCGCCGGACTGCTGCTGATCCCCACCCTGCTGATCGCCGCCCAGCCGGACCTCGGCACCTCCATTCTGGTGGCCGCTTCCGGCGTATTTGTGCTGTTTCTCTCCGGCATGAGCTGGGCCGTGGTGGGCGCCTGTGTGGCCGGCGTCCTGGCCTTCCTGCCGATCCTCTGGTACTTCCTGATGAAGGATTACCAGCGCACCCGGGTTCTGACCCTGCTCGACCCGGAAAAGGACCCGCTCGGCGCGGGCTATCACATCATTCAGTCCAAGATCGCCATCGGCAGCGGCGGGTTTGAGGGCAAAGGCTGGCTGCAGGGCACCCAGTCGCAACTCGACTTCCTGCCGGAGCGTCACACCGACTTCATCTTCGCCGTGCTGGGCGAGGAGTTTGGCTACATCGGCATCGCCGTTCTGCTGGCGATCTACCTGTTCATCATCGGCCGAGGACTGGTGATTGCCAGCCGCGCCCAAACCGCTTTTGGCCGCCTTCTGGCCGGTTCCATCACCCTGACCTTCTTTGTCTACGTGTTCGTTAACATCGGCATGGTTTCCGGCCTGCTGCCGGTGGTGGGGGTGCCCCTGCCGCTGGTCTCCTACGGCGGCACCTCGATGCTGACATTGATGGCGGGATTTGGCATCCTGATGGCCATTCATACCCACCGGCGCTTTATCGCCCAGTAAGTAAGTGGTAACCCCATG
>CAZWED010000186.1:0-6839 GCA_964632645.1 uncultured Ferrimonas sp.
TGCCGCAGCGCTTCAGGATTAACAAGAACAACAAGGAGGTTGTATGTGGAAAGCGTTGATTTTTGCCTTGGTCTTCCTGCTGGCCCCAACGGCCGTTTTGGCAGAGGAGACTTTGTCCGAAGTTGAGATCGCCGTCACAGTCAACATCAATGACGCCGACGCCGAGACCCTCGCTAACGCATTAAAGGGGGTCGGACAGAAAAAGGCGCAGGCCATCGTCTCCTATCGGGAAGAACATGGCCCATTCACCAAGAAGGAGGATCTGCTTAAGGTTCGTGGCATCGGAGAAGAACTTCTGGCCAGGAACCAGGATCGCATTAAGTTGTAGCGGTTCACTTGGGGTGGGTTTGTGCCCACCCCAAGCCATTGGATGGCGCATTCACTCAGGGAAATAAACTCACCCCTGTCGCAGCCCGTCGGTTCTGCGTTGGAGACCTCGAATGAAGCCGCTCGTTCAGAAAGCCGTAATTCCCGTAGCCGGTCTCGGCACACGTATGCTCCCTGCCACCAAAGCCATTCCCAAAGAGATGCTCCCCGTTGTCGATAAACCACTGATTCAGTACGTGGTTAACGAAACCATTGCGGCGGGCATCAAAGAGATCGTACTGGTGACCCACACCAGTAAAAATTCCATCGAAAATCACTTCGACACCTCTTTCGAACTGGAAGCCACCCTGGAAAAACGGGTGAAGCGGCAGCTTCTGGAGGAAGTGCAGGCCATCTGCCCGAAAGACGTCACGGTGATGAGCGTCCGCCAGCCGGAAGCCAAAGGACTGGGCCACGCCATTCTCTGTGCCCGCCCGTTGGTGGGAGACGCCCCGTTTGCCGTGGTGCTGCCGGACGTGTTGCTGGATGACGCCTCCTGCGACCTGCGCCGTGACAACATGGCGGCCATGGTGCAGCAGTATCAACGCACCGGCGCCAGCCAGATCATGGTTGAACCGGTGCCGATGGAACGCATCGGCAGCTACGGCGTGGTCGACATCAACGGCCACGCCATCGGTCCGGGAGACAGCGCCCCGATCCAGAGGATGGTGGAGAAGCCCGCCCCGGATAAGGCCCCGTCCAACCTGGCCGTCGTGGGCCGTTATGTCCTCAGCGAATCGATCTGGCCGCTGCTGGAGCAAACGCTGCCAGGCGCCGGGGGCGAGATCCAACTGACCGACGCCATCGAAGCGCTGCTGATGAATGAGTCGGTCCACGCCTTCGCCATGCAGGGGCGCAGCCACGACTGCGGCTGCAAGCTCGGCTACCTGCAAGCCAACGTCGAATACGCCCTGCGCCACCCCGAACTTGGCGCACCGTTGCGCGCCCACCTGAATCAACTGCTCAGTTGATTTTTCTAAAGCGTAAAATGGGGATCCGGGTCAAGATTTTGGTTCGGATCCCCGCTCAAAATGCAGTAAAGTTGACTGACTTTGCGGTCGCCCTATCAGGTAACGGTGGCATGCCCACCCGACTCCCTCGGGCTTAGACCAATTCATCGACTAACTACACAGACTGACCACTATGTTCGGAAAAAAAACGAAAACAAGCGGCTCCGGCCTGACCTACATCTCTGCGGATTGCCGACTGAAGGGTGATCTGGTGTTGGACAGTGATTGCATGGTCGACGGCACCATTGAAGGCACTGTGACTGCCAAGGGCAGCGTGATCATCGAGCAGCAGGGCCGCGTTGAGGGCGAACTGGAAGCCAAAGAAGTGCGGGTATCCGGTCACTTCAAGGGCAAACTGAAATGCAGCAAGCTGTCCATCACCGCCAATGGCATGGTGGATGGTGAAGTGCTCTCCGAGAAGATCGAAATCTTCGAAGGCGGCCAGTTTGTTGGTACCCGCCTGAAGGAAGAGGTACTGCGCCTGGACAAACCGAAAACGGACAGCGCCAAGGCTGACGAGCCGAAGCTCTCCGAAGTAAAAAGCGCCTAATCGGCTACGCTGATCACATGGATGTGATCACCATTGCCCCCCTCTCGCGCCGCAACCGCCTGACACTCTCCCTGCTGTCGGGGGTACTCTGCCTCGCGTTTCTGATTGCCCTGTCCAAAGGGCTCTCCCTAATCTGGCTGCTGCCTTTGGCCCTGCTGACGGTGTTCAGCGCCGTACTGGCCATCGGTAAGCGGATAGAACCCGCCGTCACCTTGCGACTGGATGCCAAAGGGCTGAACTACCACCACCGGCGTGGTCAGTATGAGGTGGACTGGGAGCAACTCCTGCGGGTCGACCAGCCCCATGCGCCAGACCGCCCCGACCAACCCCTCGACTACGTGGGCATCCGCCTGCGTGACCCGGCCCGCTTCTACCGGACAATCTCACCCAGACTCGCCCTGGCCCTGCTCAGAGAACAGCGCCCGCTCTCCAGACTGGCGCAACCCGACTGCCGCAATGGCCAGTGCGCCGAGCTGTTACCGGACGACGACGCCCTGCCGGAAGCCGGCCTCACCGGCATTCGGGCCGCCTACGCCACACATCAGATGATCCTGCGCCAGCAGCTCGGCTACGACCTCTATCTCCACCACAGCTGCCTGGACCGCTCTCCCCGCGACTTTATTGACCTGGTTCGCGAGTACCGGATGCAGCAGCAGGGTCCTTCGGCGGACTCCACCACAGCGACAACAGAATGATCCCGCCCCCCAGGGCGAGCCGCAGCAGATCCGCATCCCGCTGCCACAGCAACAGGTTCACCAGGATCCCCGCCGGGATCAGCACATTGTTCATCACCGCCAGTCGCGCCGCCGATACCCGGGTCGCCCCGAGATTCCAGAGAAAATACCCCAGTCCGGAAGCCCCCAGGCCAAGCCAGAGCAACACCGTCCACTGCAGACCACTCTGCGGCTGGCGCTCAAGATTGCCAAACAGGGCCAGTGCCAGGCTGGCAAACACCAGCGCGCCGACAAAGAACCAGCCAAACGCCTGGTGGCGGGGCACATCATGGTCCAGATTGCGGTACGCCACCTGCCCAAAGGCGAAGCACAGGTTCGCCGCCTGAACCAGCGCAAACCCCTGCCACAAGTCGGCTTCCAGCGGCTGATAGCGGATCAGCGCCGCCCCCGCGACCGCCGCCAGAGCAGGCCACAGGGCACGGGGCCGGAAGCGTCCCACCCGGGCGTCTTCCAGCACCAGCACCCAGATGGGCGTCATGATGGTAAAGAGCAGCACTTCCGGCACGGAGAGAAAGGCAAAGGCGTGATAGAGCAGCGTAAACATCAACCCCAGCTGAATGCCGCCAATGGCCATCAGTCGCAGGGCCAAAGCGGGACGAACCCGGCGTGAAAGCAAGGGCAGAAACAGCAGCGTGGCCAGCAACATGCGGGACCAGACAGCAAAGTAAGCGTCCACTTTCCCGGCAATATAAACGTCAATCAGGGAGAAGGAGAACGCCCAGATAAGGGTGACGATCCACAACAACGGCATGAAAACTCTCTCAGGATTTGATGGCCAGCCACAGCCGGCCAAGATACTCGTGCAGCGCCCGCTGGCTGGTCCACAGATTGCGGGCGCTGAAATACCAGGGGCGCGTGGGCTGGGCCATAAAGTCGGTGGGGGCCGGAGTCACATCCAGTCCCTGCTGGCGATAGAGCGCCAGGGCGCGGTCCATATGGCTGGCCGAGGTCACCAGCACCGCCGGTGCCTGCCCCACCAAAGGCGCGGTCAGCCGGGCTTCCTGCTCGGTATCCTTGGCCTGTGGAAACCCATGAATGCGCTCGGCCGGTACGCCCAGTTCCATCGCCGCCTGCCGCATCACCTCGGCATGAGGCACCGGGTCAGTGCCCGCGTAGCCGGACACTACCAGCATCGCCTCGGGATTCTGGCGCCAGATCCGCACGCCCTCAAGCAGCCGGGCCAACGACGCCCCTGCCAGTTGCATGGTCGCCGGACGCTGCGGGTGCGAGGTGTGGCTGTTGCCCAGTACCAGCACGTAGGCCACCGGCCCGTTGGGCTGCCAGACAACGTGATGGCCCTCCAGCGACGTCGCCAGCCAGATACTGACCGGTGAGAAGGAGAGCAGCAGCAGATAGAGCGGCCCCGCCAGCACCAGTCCGGTTGCCAGACGCGGCGCATGACGGCGCAACATCAGCCCGGCCACCACCAGAATGCAGGCCAGCGGCACCGGCAGGATCAGGGCCGTCACGGCCTTTTTGAGCCAGAACCCCATCAACGGCCCCAGAGCCAGGCCGCCCCACGAACGCCGGACGCGTCACCATGATGGTGTTTCAGGATGGGGGTGACGCACTCCCCCCCGACGGTGAAGCCCGGAAGCCGCTGCGGCAGCAGGTCATAAAGCCGGTCGATGTTGGACAGGCCGCCCCCCAGCACAATGCAGTCCGGGTCCAGCAGGTTCACCACGTGCGCCAGGGCCCGGGTCAGCTGGCTGAGAAACGCCTCAAACACCAGATTGGCCTGTTCTTCACCGGCATCCACCCGCTGCAGAATCGCCTCGCCCGGCAGCAGTATGCCGCTCCGCTCGCGGTACTGGCGGGCCAGGTTGGTGCCGGAGATGAAGGTTTCGATGCAGCCGCGACGGCCACAGAAACAGTCCGGCCCGGGAAACTCCTGTTCGGTCATCCAGGGCAGCGGGTTGTGCCCCCACTCCCCGGCAACACCGTTGGGGCCTTCATGCACCTGCCCGTCGACGGCAATCCCGGCACCGCAACCGGTGCCCAGAATCACACCAAACACCGTGCGGTAACCGGCCGCCGCGCCGTCGGTGGCCTCGGAGACGGCAAAGCAGTTGGCGTCATTGGCGGTGCGCACGGGGCGCCCCAGCAGCGCCGCCAGGTCCTGCTCCAACGGCTGCCCGTTAAGGCACACCGAGTTGGCGCCCTTCACTCGCTGGGTGTGGCGGGACACCACACCCGGGATCCCCACCCCAACGGTGCCCGACGCCCCCAGCTCGCGCTCACACTGGTTCACCAGCTGCGCGATCGCCTCGATGGTGGCGCGGTAGCTGCCCGACGGCGTCGGCTGGCGCTGCTGCCACAGCACCTCGCCCCCGGGGCTCAGGGCTATCAACTCAATTTTGGTGCCGCCCAGATCCACGCCCAGGCGCAGTGGCGGCAGTGACGAGCCAGTCATCAGAAGGCTTCCATTCTTGCTGTCGGTATCCAAAACACCAACCGCGTCATACATAAAACGTCAAAAGGCCCGCACCGGGCGGGCCTTGTCATTATGGAACGATCAGCGGGCGTCGGCAGCCTGTACCGCGTCCGCAATGCGCTGGGCCAGCGCCGCCACATCCAGAGTGCGGTCACCTTCCACCATCACGCGGATCAGCGGCTCGGTGCCGGACTTGCGCAGCAGAACCCGTCCCTTATCGCCCATCTCGGCCTCAACGGCCGCGACGGTTTCCAGCACCGTGGCGTCTTTCAGCGGCGCGCCCTGGCCACTGAAACGCACGTTCACCAGAACTTGCGGCAGCTTGGTCATACCGGAGCGGGCTTCCGCCAGCGACTGGTTCAGGTGTTTCAGCGCGTTCAGCACCTGCAGGGCCGCAATGATGCCGTCGCCGGTGGTGTGATGCTTCAGGCTCAGGATGTGGCCGGAGTTCTCCCCCCCCAGACGCCATCCCTTCTCATTCAGCAGTTCCGACACGTAGCGGTCGCCCACCTTGGAGCGGGCAAAGGGAATGCCGAGGGCTTTCAGGGCCAGTTCCAGGCCGAGGTTGGCCATCTGGGTGCCCACTACGCCGCCGTCCATCTGGCCGGTAACGTGCCAGTGCTTGGCGATGATGTAGAGGATCTCGTCGCCGTCCACCACGGCACCGGTGTGGTCCACCATCATCACGCGGTCGCCGTCGCCATCAAAGGCGATGCCCATGTCGGCGCCGGTTTCCAGCACCTTGGCCACCAGCGCATCGAGGTGGGTGGCGCCACAGCGGTCATTGATGTTGGTGCCGTTCGGCTTGTCGCCAATCACGGTGATGTCGGCGCCCAGTTCGCGGAACACGGAGGGCGCGATGTGGTAAGTGGCACCGTGGGCACAGTCCAGCACGATGTGCAGATCCTGCAGGCTGGCGTGGTTTTCAAAGGTGCTCTTACAGAATTCAATGTAACGCCCGGCCGCGTCGTCGATACGACGCACCTTACCCAGGCGGGCAGACTCCACACAGCCCATCGGCGCATCCAGCGCCGCTTCAATGGCCAGTTCAATCTCGTCGGTCAGCTTGGTGCCGCTGTTGGAGAAAAACTTGATGCCGTTGTCGTGGTAGGGGTTGTGGGAGGCGCTGATCACCACGCCGGCGTCGGCGCGGAAGGTTTGCGCCAGGTAGGCGATGGCGGGCGTCGGCAGCGGGCCGGTCAGGGCCACGTTAACGCCCGCCGCAATCAGGCCGGATTCCATAGCGGATTCCAGCAGGTAACCTGAGATGCGGGTGTCTTTACCGATGATCACTTCCCGGGTGCCTTCGGCGGCCATCACCTGGCCAGCCGCGTAGCCCAGTTTCAGGGCGAAATCGGGGGTAATGGGGTACTGACCGACCAGGCCACGGACCCCGTCGGTACCAAAATATTTTCGAGACATAACACAAGTGGCGAGCCCACCTGGGCTCGCGTCCAGTAGCTGAGAGGTTTCCGCCCTATGAGGGCAACTTGGGGCGGTATTTTGCCACTAATTGAGGGTGGAACAAAGCGCCGGTTTTGAATCGGAATACCCGATTTACTCCGTGTTCCGATGCATCCCGGGGTAGGCTTGCTCGAAGGCCCTCAGGAAACGCTCCAACTGTGCCTCTGGTAATGCATTGATTCCTGCGGCGCGAGCACGCCCCCCCCCAGTTTCAAAGCGCCGACACAACGTGTCTGCGCCATAGGGATCCCGCAAAGGTGCACGCACCGAAACCCGCCAAC
>CAZWED010000187.1:0-6838 GCA_964632645.1 uncultured Ferrimonas sp.
CATCACGGTATAGACCGGCCAGACATTAAGCCCCATGCGCTGCAGAGGAAAAACGGCGGAGGCGTTACCCGCATGGCCGAACGCCACGTGGGACTGAATGGAAAGGATGTTCATGGTACGGCCTTATCCCTGTTGTCGAACAAAACGCTGGTTTTACCACGATTGACGCGATCTGTGTATGGCCGGTCATCCGGAGGGTGAACTGGTTGACAAAGTTTGCGCATTCGCCACTGAACTGCGTGGGTCCCTGGCCCGGCATTGCCCTGTGAGAGGCCCTCGCACGGCCATGCTGTGAGCCGGTCGAGCGCCGGCGGTCTTCGGTGGCGCCCCCGTTTCGCTCACATTGGTGGGGGCGCTTTTAGGGGCAGGCGATGGCTGGCGTTGCGGCAGCGAAATCGGTAGTCTCGATACATCGCAGGTCCCGAAAACGGAGCGCTGTTCGTCGATGAATCCCGCCTTTTCCATCGCCACCTTCAATCTGTTCAATTTTGTTGAACCGCCGTTGGCGTTTTACGACGGGGAGAACATCTATGACGCCCAGCAGTGGCAACAGAAATGCGACTGGACCGAAGGGCGCCTGGAGGAGATGGCGGCGGACATCGTTGGTTTTCAGGAGGTGTTCAGTCCTGAGCCGCTGGCGGCGCTGTGTCAACGGCAGGGGTTAACGCACTGGGCCCTGGCGGACGGGTTGTCGGAATGCGATTACGTTCGCCGCAAACCCCGGGTGGCACTGGCCAGCCGTTTCCCCATTCTCTCTGTCGATACCATCACCCCCTGTCCCGAGCTGGTGCGGGCCCTCGGCCTGTCATCCGGCTTCGCGTTTTCCCGGGTTCCCCTCAAAGTGCGGTTACGTATCGAGGGCTTTTCGGACCTTCGCGTTATCGTTGTACACCTGAAGAGTCCCCGTCCCGCCTGGGAGCCGGCTGAACTGACCCTGGTTTCAGACCCGCTCTGCAATGCGCAGGTGGTGCAGCCGGTTTTGGGGCGCTGGGGATCGGCGCTGCAACGCAGTGCCGAAGCGGCGATGCTGTACCTCGACTGCCTGCGCGATCAGGCCGCCGAGCCGCTGCCCACGGTGCTGATGGGGGACCTGAACGGGGATCTGGGCAGCGACCTGCTGACGCCCTTGCTCGCCGGCGCTGACGAGGCGCTGCAATTGTGGGATGCCCATGACCTGGCGCTGTATCAGGGCGACCGGGACCCGACGCACTATTGGGGGGGGCGGGGCAGTGTGCTCGACCACATCCTGCTGTCGGCCCAGTTCAATGCCGGGTATGGCCAGAGCCTGGCCCAGGTGGACGAGGTGGTGGTGTGGGACCGCCATCTGCGCTTTAACGACGCCAAGCTGGACCGGATGGCGTCGGACCATGCCCCGGTGCAGGTTCGCGTCTCGGTACGCAGTTAGTTGAAATTGAAACTCCTTACCGCCTTTTATTTCGGACTGTTAACCTCCTATCAGTGACGCTGGGGCGCACTGAGAGGGGGGTCACAAGGCCGCCATTCGCTTGTTGCTACACTGTCACACGCTGGGCGATGCTTAGCGTGTTTACACTCGGATAACAAGAACAGCCGCCATGGTGAACCTCAGTAAGTCGCTCGACTTTGATACGCAAGCCGGATCACTTATCGATAAGCGCACCGGCGATAGCCTGCCGCTGACCTTCTCCGAAGCAGCTGTGTTGACCAAGCTGCTGGAGCACAAGGACGACATCTGCTCGAAAGACGCTCTGCTGGAAGCGGGGTGGCCGGATCGCGTGGTCGCGGCGTCCTCCCTGTTGCAGTGCATCAGCCTGCTCCGCAAAAAGCTTCAACCCTATCCTGAAATCGAGCTGAAAACCCTGGCTCGCCGTGGTTACCAGTTAACCATCCGCGAGCTGGACAGCGAGGAGGGGAGTGAGGAAAAACCGGTCCGCCACTGGCGTCCGCTCATTGTGGCGTTGGTCGCTATGGTGTCGATCTCCGGATTGCTGGGGTGGTACGTCGGCGACTATCACCGGATGCTGCAAACCAGCCAGGTGTGGAGTGGCAGCATCACCAAGAGCCTGACCATCGGCAGTGCCCGCGGTGCCTTGCAGATCCTGACCCGTGACGATCAGGACACGCCCCGTTCCACCAGTTGGCAGCGTCACTTCATTGAAACCGCGATCCCCCATCAGCACTTCAATCAATTTAAGGCGTTCGGCCTGACCAGCGGCTACGGCCACTCCCTCGCATTGTGCCCGGAGTTTCACCAGGGCCAGTGCTCGGGCAAAGGGTTGTTGAACATCACCTTCCCGGCCAACGAGAAAGTGAGCCTGGACCTGCCCAAGTTTCTGGAGCAGGCGGCGCTGATGGAGGAGCGGATACGCTACAACCGCATCCAGTTGCCCAAGGCTCCCGACTATCACGGTGAAGGGAAGCTGGTGGAGCAGATCTACCAGGGTGACATCTACTTCCCCGCCAACGGTCGCCTGCTGATCCGCACTGACCACGCGCTGTCCCTGGTCTATCAGGACGCCAACAGCGGCGTGCTGTCGGCCAGCTACTGCGTCACCGATGAGGATTGCATCACCTCGCCCATCAAGTACCGGATTGAGGGTAAGTTCAAGCGTTATGAACGCACCATCGGCGCCGACCGGATTGAGGTGTTCCAGGTGGACGTGACCGGCAAGAACCTGTTTACCCCGGAACACGTCAGCCCCTCGGCACTGATTTTCTACCGGGAACTGCGTCGCCAGAGTCTGAGCAAGGAAACCCTCTATTTCTACCGGTTGCACAACGACGCGGAATCGGGCCTCTGGATCCTGCCCTACATGGGCAACACCATCGCCTGGATGCCACGCAGCGAACTGAAGATGTGATCGTCGACATCGCGTGCCAAACGCCGCCCTTGGGCGGCGTTTTTTGTGCCTGGCCGTCGCCCTTCACGGCGTAACCTGACGCCCGGGCAAAAAAACGCCCCCGAATTCGGGGGCGATAGTGCGAGGGAGGCGGTGATCAGCCTTTTTGCGGCTGGGCGTACTTGTCGATGAATTTGTCGAGGTAGGGGATGATCCCTTTCGCTTCCCAGTCCAGATAGCCGCGCACGAAGCCCACCAGATGGCCCTCGCCATCAAACAGGTAGGTCGCCGGCACTACGTTAACCGGAACCGTATCGCTGATGGTGTGCTCCGGATCGTAAAGGGTCTGCAGATCGGCCAGGTCCAACGTTTCCAGCAGCGCGCGAACGTCGCCGGGCAGGTCACCCTCCTGGTCGATGTTCAGGGGCACCACGGTCAGGCCTTTGCCCTGAAAATGCCGCTTCAGGGCGTCCATCTCCGGCAACTCTTTGCGACAGGGGCCGCACCAGGTCGCCCACAGGTTGAGGAGGACAACCTGACCGCGAAACTGGGAGAGACTGACGGGCTCACCGGCGTCGTTATTGAAGGTCAGATCCGGCACTTTGCGGGCCTGGGAAAACTCGATAAGACGGGAGAGCACCATCGGCTTCTGGATGGGTTCACCGGTGTGGTAGGCCTTCTCCAGTTGAGAGGTGGCGTGAGCGGGCAGGCTCAACGACAGAGCCAGGCCCAGGGCGAGGGCAGAAAATCGCATCATTCACTCCGATTGGTTGGGGCGGCGGGCGGCAACAAACACGCCGGCAGCAAGAAGACAAAACAGGCCCAGCGGGCCAAACCACAGCAACCAGGTGTTGCTGTCCAGTGCGGGCCGATAGCGGATCTGGGCGCCGTAGCGTTGCTCCAGTTCACGGAGAATGGTGTCCCGGCTGGCGCCCTCCTGAACCCGCTCGGCGATGCGGGCTTTAAGTTCAAAGGCGATGGGGGCCTGGGATTCCAGTACCGTGAGATTGACCGAAGCCGGGCAGCGCAGCTCTGCAGCGATGGCTTCGTAGACATGGCGTTGATTGCTGGACATGGGGGCCGCCCACAGTGCGCCACTGGCCAGCAGTGCGACGAGCAGTAAACCGATTCTCATCACTTATTCTCCTCGGCGGCGGGGCCACAGGCAGAGCATGCCCCCCAGCATCATCAGTGCGGCACTGAGCCACAGACCGTTGATCCCCGGTTTGTAGCTGATCCGCATCAGGTACTCCCCCTGTTCCAGTTCCGGCCCCATCGACAGGTAGAGGTCGCCGAGGGGCTGGCGAAGCAGGGCGGATTCGGTCAGTTCGGTCATGTCATCGACGTAGGTGCGTCGCTGCGGGCGCAGGTCGGCCAGGTGATTGCCGTCGGTGTCCTCCACCCGAATGTTGGCCTGGATGGCGAGATAGCCGCGGGCACGCACGTTTTCCGTCGCTTCATACACCACGGTGTGTTGGGCGACCACGCGACCTGTACCGGGGCCCATCCGAACCATGGCGTTTTGCTCGTAGTTGGAGACCGCCGTAGCGCCCAGCATGGCGACCACCAGGCCGAAGTGGGCCAACCACATGCCGACCTGGCGCGGCTGGCGCAGACGCTCGGGTGCCTGCACCAGGCGGACCACCAGGGCTATCAGCAAGGCCAGCGCGGTAAAGGTACCCGCCACCACCCAGGGCCACTGCTCGCTGGGCCAGGCCAGCAGGATGGCGGCGGTGGCGATGCCACTGGTCATCAGCACCAGGGCCGGCTTGAGCGAGCCGGAACCGAGCAGCAGGGCGATGGCCGCCAGCAGGGCGCACAGGCAGGTGATGGGCACAAACAGGGTGTTGAAGTAGGGCGGGCCCACCGAGATGGCGCCCAGTTCCAGCACCTTGAACAGGATGGGGTAGCAGGTGCCGAGCAGCACGGCAAAGGCGGCCACCAGCGTCAGCAGCGCGCCGAACAGGGTCAGCCCGCTGCGCCCTGACAGCGGCGCCGGTTGGCTGGCCGGAGCGCCGCGCCAGGCGATGATCAACAGGGCCGGTCCCACGGTAACCAGCAGCAGGCTCAGAATGGCGATGCCGCGACTGGGATCCGAGGCGAAGGCGTGTACGGAGTCAATCACTCCGGAGCGCACCAGGAAGGTGCCGATCAGGGCCAGACTGTAGCCGAGAATGCACAGCAACAGGGTGCTGGTTGCCAGCGCCTGATGACGTCGGTTGAGGTAAAGCAGGTGGAGCAGGGCGGTGGCCACCAGCCAGGGAATAAAGGAGGCGTTTTCCACCGGGTCCCAGAACCACCAGCCGCCCCAGCCCAGCTCATGGTAAGCCCACCAGGAGCCGAAGGCGTTGCCGCCGGTCAGCACAATCCAGGTGAGTAAGGTCCAGTGGCGCAGCCAGTGGGCCAGTTCCGCGGTATAGCGGCGTTGCCACAGCGCGGCCACGGCACCGGCGAACAGCACGGTAAATCCGATGTAGCCGAGGAAGATCATCGGCGGGTGCAGGATAAGGCCGATGTCCTGCAGCAGCGGATTCAGGTCCCGCCCCTCCGCCGGTACATCCGGCAGCAGCCGGGCAAAGGGGTTGGAGGTGAGCAGGATCACCAGGTTGAACCCGGCGTTCACGCCCGCCAGGGTGGTCACCAGGAGCCGCTGGAAAGCGGGCTCCAGATGGCGTTGGAAGGCGATGGTCGCCAGCGCCACGGTGAGGCCCGCGGCCCAGAACAGGAAGGATCCTTCATGACCGCCCCACAGTGCTGCGATCTTATAGGGCCAGGCCAGGGCGCTGTTGGCGTTATTGGCCACGTAGGCGACCGAGAAGTCGTTCGTCAGGAAGCTGACCGCCAGGCTCAAAACCGCAATCAGGGTTAATGCCAGCATTAACCCCACGCTGGTTCGCTGCATTTGCCAGCGATAAAGAGAACATCGTTGCAGCAGCGGAAGACCCAATGTGATTAGGGCCAAAACCGTAGCGACAATAAAAGCGAAGTGCCCAATTTCCGGGATCACAGTTCACCTCGTAATTACTGGGTGAGAATAAATGAATAAAGAAAGGCGAATCGACTTTCCCTCATTAACTCCTGCTACTTTATCACTGCGCTCGACTCTCAAAACCTACCCCTTTAATAAAGTGTGAGCCGCCTCCCCATAAATGGTTGGGTAAATAATGGTCGGTAATGGATAAAGTTTCCCTGTTTCTCTTTCTGGGGATTTCGCAAGGTGGGCCCGGTACAAAAACGGCAACAATCAGGGTTTTTTAGACCTCAAAAACCGCTGATTAGACGCTGAGAAAAGCTCATTGATGACGCTTTAAGTTGCTGTATTTAAAGTGTAATACTCCATGGGGAGGGGAGCTTTGCCTTTTTAGTGCTCAATGGAAAATAAAATGTGAACTGAACCGGTTTTTAACGCGAGTCGGAGTGCTTCAATGCAGCCACCTCCCCGAGATGAGCCATGGGAACTGCATAATTAATGCGGGGCAAAATCCGGGGGGGAAAAAAGAAATTAGGAGATGTTGATGAAAACCTGGAAACTCCGGGCGACCGTTGTGGCCATGATTGCAAGCACCAGCGTAGCTGCCTACGCTGCGGATGCCGCAAAAGGTCCCAACCCGAAAATGTCGCCGCAAGCTCAAATGATTATGAACAACCCGGACGGCACCCTTGAAGAAAAAGGGGTTCGGACTCTTCACGATTATATCGTTGACGAGAAAGAACTGTTCGAGTTCCTGTTCGAAAATCACCCGATCTTTAAAACCTACGGTGCCGAAGGCCGCCTGCTGGGCAAGCCTCACATCAGTGACCGTGGTGAAGAATACCTGCACACCGGTAACTCTGAAGAGTACAGCGGTGTCGTAGGTCGTCCTTCTGCCATCCAGTACCGCCTGGGTTCCAAATCCATCCTGGACTACCCCAACAAGTTTGTGGGCCCGGAGAAGTGTGGTGAGTGTCACCAGGTGCAGTACGAGAAGTGGAAACGCTCTCGTCACGCCAACACCATCCGTTTCCCGGATCAGGTTGTT
>CAZWED010000188.1:0-6815 GCA_964632645.1 uncultured Ferrimonas sp.
CAACATCTGGCTGAGCTACTTCAACAAAGACAAAGGTGACGGTCACCTGACCGGCTCCTCCTACTTTAAAGGCAGCAGCTGTGAAGATTGTCTGACTGACAATCTGGATGGCACCTACACCCTGGTACTGAACAAGGCCATCGATACTCTGAGCTATGAGTATGGCTTCGACGGCACCGCCACCAACGGCATCTACCTGGGCCTGAAAGCCGCCGGTAAAGATGGTGCCACTCTGGTCAACAACACCTTCTACTACTGGCAGCCGCAAAGCGACACCGTGGTTGAGCGTCCGAAAGAGTTGATTGCCGACACCACCTGTCAGAGCTGTCACCGTCCGGGTCACGACGGCGCGCTGTCCATGCATGGCAGCAAGCACGTTACCCTGGAGTCCTGTACCTTCTGTCACACCGACTACAACAGCTATGTGAAAGAAGAGAAGGACGAGAACGGCACCGTCGTTAACACTTACGTTTACGATGGCTCCATCAAGGGCATGGCCCACGACATCCACAGCCACTCTTTCTATGCGGAAGACGGCATCTACCCGCAGAAAGCCTCCAACTGTCAAACCTGTCACCAGCCTGATGAAGCGCTGGAAATGGCTGACGCCTGGAAGGCTGATCTGGACAGCGCCACCTGTCTGAACTGCCACAACAGCCCGTACGCCGTACCGAGCTGGCACTGGGATGCCGACAACAACCAGATCGCGGAAGGCAAAGAGAACTGCGTATCCTGCCACAATGCAGGCGGCGCACGTGGTGCCGAAGCCGGTCACTACACTCAGAACGCCAACGGCCGTGCACCTGAGCTGAAAGTGGCGTTTGACTCCATGACCGTTGCGGCCGATGGCCTCAGCATCACTGCCACCTTCACCGTGAAAGACGGCGACGAGCTGGTACCGCTGACTCAAATCGACCCGCGCCCCTACCAGTACGGCGGCTTCAACAGTGCCATCGTGCTGAACGGCGTGCTGACCGATGACTTCCTGGTGAACTACCAGAAAGTGGGCTTTGACACCTTTAGCCAGCTGGCCGATGGCCGCATCCAGTCTGTCATCACCGACGGCAGCTACAAGGTGAAAGCGCTGGTTGATGCCGGTGCCACCATCACTCTGTCCAGCCAGCTGCACGTCTGCTTCGACGGCAAAGGCGCCCGCATTGACTGTGTGGAAGCGGATCTGGAGTCTGGTAAGCAAATTGCCCCGTACCTGGTGAGCGACACCTTCTTCTTTGCTCAGGACGGCACCGCTGTCGCCGAATCCCCGCGCGTACAACACGCGGAAATGGGCAACTGTCAGGCGTGTCACACCCCCTCCATCACCCACCGTTACACCAACGATCTGGATGGTTGTGCCAGCTGCCACAACGGTACCCGCGATAAGAAGGGCCAAGGCTCCTCTAACCTGGCGTACATTGTGCACAGCAAGCACTACCTGGGTGGCTTCTTCAAGAAGACCGACTGCCAGACCTGTCACGGTGCTAACGGCTTTACCCTGTCCGGCATCGCTGCTGACGCCGCTCCGGTTGCCTTCGGCACCACCGATGGCCAGCGTCTGAGCGACAGCAACGAGCAACTGCTGGTCTCCCCGCAGACTGCGGCCTGTGTCAGCTGCCACGTTCCGCCGTACGGCCTGAACGACACCGCAGTGGCGCACATCAAGACCATGGGCGGCGTGATCGACCACGACGGCAACATCAACACCATCGGTGTTCCGGCCTCTGAGTACGACGCGCACGTTGATATGCTGGGTAAAGAGACCTGTGCCACCTGTCACACTGGTGAGCAGATCCTGGAAGCCCACTCCAACTGGAGCTCCGGCTACTAAGTCTTTCGACTGATGGCAAAAAGCGGCCCTTCGGGGCCGCTTTTCTTTTGCTCAAGTGGGCAACCAGATTGTTGCTTTTGCGATCCGGATCACCCCGCCCGGGGTTTACCACCGGCCAACGCTCACAATTTACCCAACGCCCTTTTCGGTTACGTTTTCGCCACCTGTCCCCATCTCCCGTAACGTTCGATGCCGCCCCGGGCGAGTTTATTCGTTTTTTCCGTTCACTCTCTTCGGCCCTGACACCCTGAAGACGTAACGACCTGCGTCACGCGAAACATCTTCGATACATCTCAGGCTTTTAGTGACCGTTATCGTGATCACGTTCCCCCTGGTGGCCCTTCCCTAGACTCTGGCATCGACCCGTTTTCTCTAAGAAGCACGGGCAATTACCAAGAATTCTTTTCAATTTGCAGGGAAAAGAGATGAGCAACCATAACAATAACTGGACCATGCTGGCCTCCGCGCTGGCCGTCTCCGCGTTGCTGGCCGGCTGTGGCAGCGACGGCAAAAACGGCTCCGACGGCGAAGATGGCAAGCCGGGCCCCGTCGGGATCCACATCAATTCCGCCACGTCACTGACCGCACAAAACCTCCACACCGCACTGGACCCGGAAGCCAACCGACTCACCATCGAGTTCGATCTGACCGACCAACGCGGCGTGGCGGTGCACAGTGCTGAACTGGGCAACTTCTCACTGAAACTGGGCCGTATGGGCACCGTGGGCGAACTGCCCGCCACCTCCTGGCCCGGCAACCCGGAAGAACCCAACGCCGACAAACTGGCTCGGGAGATCTGGGTAAGCTACCACCACCGCAGCAACGACCGCGGCACCGCCTCCCTGTGTAACAGCAGCTACACGCCGTACAACGAGTGCGCCATCACCGCGGAAAATGGCCACTACACCATTACCGTGGATCACGCCCTGCCGAAGGACGCTGCCGAGGGCACCTCCCAGTTCTTCTTCGCGTACGATGCTGACCAGGTTCACGGCCTGATGATGCGCGCCCGTGGCGAACAGGCCACCACCTACGCACACCACTACTGGGACAACGCGGCGGACATGGACGCCGACCGGCCCAAGGAAGTGGTCGGTCAGGAAGCCTGTGACGCCTGCCACACCGACACCAACAACCTGTACCGCTTCGCCAGCAACAACCACTACGGTGTCCAGCTGGAAACCTGTACCTTCTGCCACGTGGACTACGCCGAGAAAGGCACCCGTACCGACGCCAACGGCGTGGAGTACACCGTGGACCACTCCATCAAGGGGCTGGTACACAACATCCACCACATGGCCACCAACAAGCGTAACTTCGACCTGGTGAAGTCTGACCTGAGCCGCATCCTGCACCCCTCAGTCGGTACCGACGGCGAAGGCGATACCGCCACCAACATCTACGGCAAATTCCCGAGCCGCACCTCTGACTGCACCGTCTGTCACGCCGAACCGGCGACCGAAGAGCCGGCCCAGTTGATGGATCAGGCGCACCTGTGGCACGCCGACATGGATGGCAAAACCTGCCTCAACTGTCACGGCACCGCGCATGCGGCCAGCTACAATGACTGCACCCAGTGTCACAGCAACGAGGGCTCCGGACGGGGCGCCGTTGAGGCGCACTTTGATCGCAACAACAGCCGTGGTGCCCAGGCCTTCAGCCCGGTTTTCAATGACCTGGCCTACGACGGCAGCACCCTGACCGCCAAGGTTCAGCTGACCGACGGTGAGCGCGATGCGCTGCCTGAGCACCTGAGCGGCGTGCGCGTCTACTTCAACGCCACTCTGGGCGAAGACTACCTGATTGGCTCTACCAGCAAGTCCGTCACTCTGAGTGCGGACATCTTTGCCGGCAACCAGTATCAGCTGACCATCGCCGACGCAGACCTGAACGCCGCCCTGGCTCAGGGGGCCTCCGCCTCCTTCACCGTGGTCGGTGCCCTGTGCTTCAACAACAAGTCCCAGGAGCTGGTGGCCTGTGCGGAAGACAACACCCACAGCGGTCGTCTGATGGGCGAAGTGCAGTTCTTTGATGTGACCGGCAGCGGTGAAGTGGCGTTCCGTCACAACCCGGCCGCCAACGAAAACTGCACCGCCTGCCACAACGAATCCTTCCGCGGCAGCCACTACAGCGGCGACATCAACACCTGTGCCACCTGTCACAACAGTGAGCGCGAGAAGAACGGTTATGACACCCGCTACTTCGCCTACACCATTCACGACAAGCACTACCTGTTCAACAACAGTGGCAACATCTTCTTCAAGAAGAGCGACTGTGCGGTGTGCCACGATGACGGCTACCAGCTGAACAACGTTGCCGACCGTCTGGTGAAGTGGAAGAACGCCGCCGGTGAACTGGCCTACTCCACCCCGCAGGCCGCCGCCTGTATGTCCTGCCACGACAAGTTCGATACCGGCAGCGCCAGCGCCCACATCGAATCCATGGGCGGATTCCACAAGGCGCAACGGGACAACATTGTCCCGGGTCAGGAGACCTGCGCCACCTGCCACAACGCCGATAACATTCAGAAAAACCACAAGTTTAACTGAGCCAACGGTGATATGATCAGCGGTCCTACGGGGCCGCTTTTTCGTTTGGCGACTCTGGGGAAATCCCCCGTTCCGGATCACGTTATGGCCCGGGGGTGGGTCCTGTGCAAGGTTATAAAAGCGCTACAAAAACAAGCCGCTAGATCGCTGATCTGTATCACGGTTTGTTACCAGCCAAGTTGATATAACACACAGTGACTTTGTGGGTAGACAACAGGCCAAAAGGCCAGCCCCAGTCCGGTGACTCGGTAACGAGTCCCCCATATTCTTTTGCAGGGAATAGATGATGACTAATAACAAGATGCAATGGCGCCTCACCGCCTGCGCCGCCATCATGGCCACCACCCTTGTTGGTTGTGGCGACGACGGTAAAGATGGTAATCCCGGCGACCCCGGTCGCCCAGGCGGTAACCCCGCCGAGTCCATCGCACAACTGAACCTGGACGTTACCAAGGTTGAGTATGTGGATGGTCAACCGGTGGTGACCGTTCTGGCCACCAACGAGGAAGACAAGTCCGTTGTGGGCCTCCAGGGCATGGAAGTGAAGAACTACCAGCTCTACCCGCAAGGCGTTTTCCAGGCCGGTGAATCCGCCCGTTGGGCCAGCGCCGGCAGCTCCAAGGTCTACGAAGACCACGGCAACGGCTACTACACCTTCACCTTCGAAGGCATCGAACAGAACCGCGAGCTGACTCAGCGCTACAACGTTCTGGCCGGCAACAACACCCTCCCCGACGGTACCCCGGTACCCCGCAACGAAATCTCCGAAGACTTTGACGGCCACGGCAACGACCCGCTGTACACCAAAGACGTGATCAGCCACGAAGCCTGTACCACCTGTCACGTTGAAGGTGAGCCGCTGACCACCCGTCACAGCAGCTACTTCGAAGCGGAAACCTGCATCAACTGCCACAACGAAGATCGCATGACTGGCCGCCGCGCCAGCTTCCAGCATCTGGTGCACACCATCCACAACACCACTGCCACCTTCACTGACAAGTACGATCGTGAGTACACCGGTGAAGCGGCCGAGCACCTGCTGCAGAACAACTGCCAGGCGTGCCACGTGGAGTCCGAGGAGCTGGCTGAGTGGGGCAACTGGATGCGTATGCCCACCAAGGAAACCTGCTCCGGCTGTCACAACAACGGTTACGACGGCAAAGAAGTGGTTCACCTGCGTCACCTGGCTGAGCAGGACAACTCCACCTGTGCCGCTTGTCACAGCCCGTCCCAGATTGAGTCCATCCACGTGAAGTCCATCCAGGACCAAGCGATGGTGGTCGAGCAGTTTGGTGTCAGCGCCATCTCCACCGTGAATGCCGACAGCAGCGTCACCATCGCCGTCAGCTTCACCCAGGATGGCAAAGAGATCGACGCGGCCAAGATCGCCGCCAGCCTGGACATGGTTGAGTACGTCTCCAACGTTGGCCCGAACTTCCCGGTTCTGGGTTACTACGGCAAAGACTCCAAAGCCCTGCACGGTGAAGAGGTGGCAGCAGCCATCGAAGGCGGCAGCGTCGTTCACACCACCGGCGTACTGCCCTTCGGTGCCGGCGATGCCGATACCGCGCTGACTCTGGTAGGCGTTCGCGTCTGTGCCGAGAGCGGCGTACTGGTTGAGTGTTCCGAGACGGCCGACAAGATCGCCCTGGACGCTTACACCAGCTTCGTCAGCGCCACCGGCGCCACCCTGGCTGAGCGTCACAACAGCCTGGACAACGCCAGCTGCCTGGGCTGCCACGGTGAAACCTTCCAGCTGCACAACGGCAGCCACCACGCTGGTTTTGTCCTCAACGACAACGTCAAAGTGGGCGACTGCGCGGCCTGTCACACTCCGGAAGGCACCTACGCGCCGACCAACATGGGTGCGATTGAGCTGAAACTGCACAAGGTGCACGGCGAGCAGTGGATCGTGGCCGACTGTACCCAGTGTCACACCAAGTTCGAGCTGGGTGCCTTCAGCAAGAAGGGCACACTGAACACCGGCGCAGACGACACCGGCGCGCTGTACAGCACCCCGCGTGCTGCCACCTGTATCTCCTGCCACAGCCCGGACAGCACTCTGGGTGGCGGCGAGACGCTGAAGTCTCACATCGAGAACGTGGGTGGCGGTCTGGTTGACGCTCCGCGCATCGAAGCCGATGCTGCAGCCCAGGTAGAGAGCTGCTTCTACTGTCACAAGCCGGAACTGACCAACCACAAGGTTGTCAGCTTCTAAGCCAAGCCGGGAGGGTCGTCAGGCCCTCCCGAATCTGCGCACAGAAAAGGAACGCCTCTCTATGCAAGCAAAACCTCTGATCGCAACCCTGCTTGGCAGCGCCGTGCTGGCTCTGGGCCTCAGTGCCCCGGCCGCCGCTGGCAGCTGGGACGACATGAACCCGCAAGAGTTCGAAGCGGTACTGGACCAAAAGTTCGCCGAGGGTAACTACTCCAAACAGGGC
>CAZWED010000189.1:0-6758 GCA_964632645.1 uncultured Ferrimonas sp.
AGATGGCCTTCCTGGCCGCCCGCGAAGCGGGCATCTCAGTGGCCGCTTCCGCCGGTAACTGGGGCTCCTACGGCCCCTCGCTGATCGACCACGTATCCCCCTGGCTGACCTCCGTTGCCGCCAGCACTCACGGCCGTGAAATCACCGCAGACATGGGTGGCCTGACCAACCTGGTGGGCGACAACGCTCCGATGGCCATCCAGGGCCAGGCCATAACCGGCACCTTTACCGGTACCCTGGTGGATGCCGCCGACTACGGCGATGGGCTCTGCCTGCAACCCTTCGCCGCAGGCACCTTTGAAGCAGACCATATCGTCCTGTGTCAGCGTGGCGACATTGCCCGCGTTGCCAAAGGAACCAACGTGGCTGCCGGCGGCGCAGGGGCGGTGATCCTGTACAACGCCGTCAGCTGGGATGACGGCACCGGCAGTAACAGCCTCAACCTGAATGCCTTCCCCATCCCGGGCCTGCATGTGGACTACTTCGCCGGCCAGGAGCTGGTGAACTGGGTGGCCAGCACCGATGTGGCGCAAGCCACCATCGTTGAGTCTGAGCTGCTCACCAAAGAGCGGGAAGCGGACGTCCTGGCGGGCTTCTCCTCGCGAGGACCGAGCCGCAGCAACCCCAACGTGATGGTGCCCAACGTCTCCGCCCCCGGCGTGGATGTGTTCGCCGCGTACGCGGACGAAATGCCGTTCAGCAAGTACCCGGCCACCAGCGACTTTGCCGCCATCAGCGGCACTTCCATGTCTGGCCCGCACGTCGCCGGAGCCCTGGCGCTGCTGACCCAGGCTCATCCGGGCTGGACTCCGGCCATGATCCAGTCGGCACTGATGACCACCGCCCTGCCCGGCAAGTCCTGGAGTTACGACTACCCGCCGAAACTGCAGGAGGCCACGTTCTACGAGATGGGCAGCGGTGTCATCGATGTATCCCGTGCCGTTAAGGCCGGCCTGGTGATGGACGAAACCGGGGACAACTACCGCGCGGCCAACCCGGAACAGGGGGGCGACGTGACTGCGCTGAATGTCCCTTACCTGGTGAACGCCGAGTGTGCGGGCACCTGTACCTGGATGCGGACGTTCACCGCCACCAGCGACGGCAGCTGGACCGTGTCTGCCGAAGCGTTGGCGGCCGACGGTGCACCGTTCCTCGAACTGGATGCCTACCCGAAATCGTTCAGCCTGATGGCCGGCGAGACCCAGAGCATCATGGTCACCGCCCAAATCCTCGATGTGGAAACCGTTAACGCGACCTCCGCCAGCAACGAGGTGTTCGGCAAGGTGCACCTGACGCCGGCCGACGCCAGCCTGCCTAACCAGTATCTGCCGGTGATGGCTCGCTTCTCAGGAGACAGCCTGCCTGAGATTGTCCACGGCGATCTTCACCGCAACACCGGTACCATGCTGACACCGCCGCTGATGACCAAAGAGATCGCCGAACTGGGTGTTCAGGTCAGTGGCCTGGTGGCCGGTGAGATGATGTCGTTCCAACTGCCCAAAGCGATGGACTACAACTTCTCAGACGGCGAATCTCTGGCCGCCAATGATGGCATCGCCATCCACTTCTTCGACGTACCGGAAGGCACCCGCCGACTGGTGTGGGAAGTGGCCGAAGAGGACCGTCTGGTGAAGTCCCAGATCGACATCGGTATGGATCTGAATGACAACGGCCTGGTGGACTGGTTCGACGAAGCGATCTGTTACTCCTTCACCGACCTGAACGATTACTGCGCCATCAATGATCCGACCCCGGGTCGCTACTGGGTAATGGTCGGCAACTATAAGGACGCCTACGACGGCTCCGAAGAGGTGGCTGACAACATCACCATGAGCCTGGCCGTTATTGGCGGCGATGATAACCAGAACCTGATGGTGTCCGGCCCGGCCAGCACCGATGGCCTGACGCCCTACCAGCTGCAGATGGACTGGACCCTCGATAGCCTCGAGCTGGGGCAGAAGTACTACGGCCTTGTGGAAGTGGGCAACAGCCCGGCCAACATCGGCAACATCGGTAAGATGGGCATCAACCTGACCTACACCGGTGACGACGTTATCGTCATGGCCGATACCCCGCAGGCGGCAGAAGGCGACATCGTGACCTTTGAGGTTGAAGTGCTGCCAAACCTGCTGGGGCTGGAGCGCGACGTCGCTCTGGACATTGAGCTGAGCGGCGGTTTGCAGTTGCTGGAGGAGAGCCTGACGGCCGTCAGCAACGGCCAGAACCTGAGCGAACAACTGGTCGTTGAGGGGCACAGTATCAGCCTGACCACCGGCCAGATGGCCAGCAACGCGGTTGATCGCTCCTACCGGTTCACCACCAGCGTTGAGGACGCCACCTGTCGCATTCCGATTGGCTCCGATCCCTTCTACCTGGACCTGTATGGTGAAGCCTACATCGAGCCGGATCCGGCCATTCAGGGTGGCGCCAACCAGACCGTGATGGCATCGCTGTCCCTGTTCGGCCTGGACAGCATCCCGCTGTACGGCAACACCGAGCACATGGAACGCGACATCATCCAGTTCTCCCCGGGTGGCTTTATCCAGCTGGATTCCCTGCCGCTGTTCTGGGGCGCGCACTATCCGATGGATGCCGACTTCTTCCCGGATACCGTGATCGGCCCGCTGTGGCGTGGTGACGGTAACACCGTGGTGGAGTTCGACATGGAAAGCGAAACCTACGACGGCGTCTCCATTGCCACCACCACCGATCGCCGCTACCTGATCGTGGAGTGGGACAACATGCGCCAGGGCTTTGCCTGGGGCATCAACTTCGACCCGGATCCGGACGCGCGCTACAGCTTTGAGCTGATCGCCTCCACCGAGCTGAACTTCGCCCCCGGAGAGCACGAGTTCATCTACGCCTACGACAAGATGACCGGGGCCAAAGGCCACCTGGGTTCCATCGGCCTGCACGGATACTACGGCCCGCGCGGCACCTTCGGCCCGGCGTACGGCTACCTGGGAGACAGCTACGCGTTTAATGACGTTGACGAGAAGGTCGAACCGGGTCTGGTGCTGTGCGCCAACTACCAGGGACCGGAGCAGTCGGCCATCACCCTGAGCTTCGCCGCCCGCATCGGCGCCAGTGCAGTGGGTCAGGCGCAAAGCGTCACCGTCTCCAGCGTCTACACCGGCAGTGAAGCGCTGGTCAGCGAAGCGGTGGTGAACGTACCCTCCAACCTGCGTATCGGTGCACTGTCCGACATGACCGTGGACGAAAACCACAGCGTCAGCTTTGAAGTGCTGGTGCAGGACCGTGAAAACACCGCCAACGGCATTATGGTCAGCGCCGACAACGTAGACGCCACCGTTGACGGCAACCTGGTCACCCTGACGCCCGCCACCAACTGGCACGGCGAAACCCGGGTGACCGTCACTGCCCACGACCTGGCCTTCCCCAACGACGCGGTGAGCACTGACTTTATGCTCACCGTGATCTCCGACGGCCAGGAACCCGCCCCGACGCCGGAGCCGGAGCCGCAACCTGAGCCGGAGTCAAAGAGCAGCAGTGGCTCTCTGGGCACCCTCGCCCTGATGCTGCTGGCATGGCTGGGATGGCGCCGCCGCGCCTGATGTTGCGCTGATAAAAAAGCCGCCCTTCGGGGCGGCTTTTTTTTGTTGGCATACGGTCAGAAGCGGCCAATGCTCAGTTCGGTGACATAACAACTCGACTTGGCTGTCAGGGCCGCAACGATGTAGTCAGCGGCCTCCTCCGGCGCCATAAAACCGCGACTGTCGACATGGTCAGAACCCTCCCAGAATGCGCTGCGAATGCCACTGGGATAGAGGTTCACCAGGCGCAATGGTTGGCCTTTCAGCTCCGCCCGCATCGATTCGAGAAACCCGCGCATCCCCCACTTTGTCGCGCAGTACACCGCTTCATGGGCCTTGCCGGTCTGGGCGGCCGATGAGAGCACGTTGGCCAGCACCGCCTCATGGTGGCCCCAGCGCCGGACCACTTCGCGCCCTACCCAGATGGTGCTGTGGAGATTGGCGTGGAGCATTGAAGCAATCTCACCGTCGCTCTGGCCGCTGAGGGCGCCGAAATGGCCCAGGCCGGCGCAATGCACCACCCACTCCGGCGCGCCACCCCAGGCTTCGGCGTAGTCGAACGCCTGATGCACGGCGTCCGGCTCGCCGAGATCAACCGTGATGGGCAGTACCCGGTCCCCCAGGTTGTCCGCCAGCGCCGACAGCTTTTCGGGCGTCCGGCCCATCATCGCAACACGATGTCCCTGCGCCACCAACAAACGGGTTATCGCTCTGCCCAATCCGGATCCGGCGCCAGTTACGATCATCGTTGCCATGATTTCCTCCATTCCATGCGATTGGCTGGCCTGAGTATGACCCTTATGGCCCGCTTCGACATAAAAAAAGCGACCCGAAGGTCGCTTTCAAAAAAGGGTCAGTGATTCACTTGATCACTTTCAGAGTGGGTCGCCCTTTCGGACGCTCCGGCGCAGGGCTGTCCGCCACTTCGCCACTGTCGGCCTGTTCCGGTTGCTGGTAAGCGGCTTCCGGTTGGAACACCGTACCCGCCCCGTTTTCACGGGCATAGATCGCCGCCACGGCATACATCGGGATGCGCAATGCGTGGGGTTGTCCGCCAAAACGGGCGTTAAAGGTGACCTCGTCATTGCCCATCTGCAGGTTGCCCACCGCATGGGGGGCAATGTTCAGGACGATTTGGCCATCTTCAACAAACTGTCGGGGCACCTGGACGCCGGGCAACTCCGCTTCCACCACCAGATGGGGCGTCAGCTCGTTGTCCAGCAACCACTCATAGAAGGCCCGCAGCAGGTAAGGCCGGCTGGGGCTCAAAGGCTTGCTCATACGCCGATGCGCAGCTCGCGCTCTGCTTCGGTCAGGGACGCCTTGAAGGACTCACGCTCAAACAGGCGAGTCATGTAGGCCTTCACCTCGGCACTGCCACGACCGTTCAGCTCAATGCCCAGGGCCGGCAGGCGCCAGAACAGCGGAGCCAGGTAGCAATCCACCAGAGTGAACTCTTCGCTCATAAAGTAAGGCGCTTCGGCAAATACCGGCCCCAGAGCCAGGATGCTGTCAGACAGCTCTTTACGAGCCGCGGCAGCCCCGTCGTTGTTCTGGATGCGCTCGGCCAGGCTGTACCAGTCGTGCTGGATGCGATGCATCATCAGACGGCTCTGGCCACGGCTTACCGGGTATACGGGCATCAGCGGCGGGTGGGGGAAACGCTCATCCAGGTACTCCATGATGATACGCGCGTTGTAGAGCACCAGTTCCCGGTCCACCAAAGTGGGCACGCTGTTGTACGGGTTCAGCTCGGCCAGATCTTGAGGCAGCTGATCCGGATCGACCTGGATCACCTCTACCCCGACTCCCTTCTCCGCCAGAACGATGCGCACCTGGTGGCTGTAAAGATCGCTGGCACCGGAATACAGGGCCATGACAGAGCGTTTATTGGCAGCGACAGCCATTGATACCCTCCGAAAAAGTTCAGATAGCAGAAACAGCAACGGGGGGCACGGGGCCCCCAGTTGCGCAAAGGACAGATTGTAACCTTTTATCGGCGATTAGTGTACATCCCGCCAGTACTCCCGCTTAAGCAGGTAGGCCAGCACGAAGAACACCGCCAGGAAACCCAGCACCCACTTGCCCATGCTTTCCCGCTTGAGACGGATCGGCTCGGCGGAATAGGTCAGGAAATTGGTGATGTCCAGCACCAGTTGGTCGTACTCGTCAGCGTTCATGCTGCCGCCGGTCGCCACAATGCTGCCGTCTTCCTGCAGAACCGGAACACCCTGGTAGCTCTCCAGCACGTGGGGCATGCCCACGGAGGGGAACACCTGGTTGTTCACGCCGAAGGGGCGGTTCGGGTCCACGTAAAAGTTCTTCAGGTAAGAGTACACCCAGTCAGAGCCCCGAACACGGGCCACCATGGTCAGGTCCGGCGGCGCCGCACCAAACCACTTCTCGGCGTCTGCCTGCGGAATGGCGCTGACCATCAGGTCACCGATCTTGGCGTCAGTGTAGATGAGCTCGCGCATCTGATCGGCGGTAAAACCGATGTCCTCGGCGACGCGCTCATAGCGCTGGTATTGGGTGCTGTGGCAGCCGGAACAGTTTTCCATAAAGGCCACGGCACCGCGCTGCAGTGACGCCTGGTCAGCCAGATCGATGTTGGCGGGCACCACGTGCTCGTTTTTACCGCCTGCGGCGTAGCTCAGGGCCGGCAGGGTTGCGATGATTGCGATGATGAACTTCTTCATTAGCCTGTCACCCTTTCCGGAACCGGTTTGCATTTCTCGTTCTTGCTGTAGAAGAACAGCAGGGCAAAGAAGCCGAAGTAACCCACGGAGAAGATCCGCGCCAGCAGGGTGTAGGTCGGGGTCGCCGGCAGGGCGCCCAGAATACCCAATGCGATGAAGCAGACCACGAACTGGGCAATGTTCAGCTTGTGGATGCCACTGCGGTAGCGAACGGATTTCACCTTGCAGCGATCCAGCCAGGGCAGAACAAACAGAACGGCAATGGCAGCACCCATGGCAACCACACCCAGCAGTTTGTCCGGAACCGCACGCAGGATGGCGTAGAACGGGGTGAAGTACCATACCGGGGCAATGTGCTCAGGGGTCTTCAGCGGGTTGGCCGCTTCGAAGTTCGGCGGCTCAAGGAAGTAACCTCCCCCTTCCGGCATGTAGAAGATCACGTAGCAGAACAGGATCAGGAAGCCTGCCACACCCACGATGTCTTTCACGGTGTAGTAGGGGTGGA